>NZ_JBHYYB010000210.1:0-1584 GCF_042752535.1 Kitasatospora sp. NPDC059327
CAGCCGGACGGGTGTGAGCCAACCGGCCCACACCCACAGCAAGATCAACACCTAGCCCAAACGGGTGCCGTACACCGAAATCCTGATAGACCCCCCGGCGTTGACCTGGCCGCCATCGAGGTCGAGTACCTGAGGTGCCTGTTCGGAGTCGAAGGTCGGCCCGGGATTCGGAGCGGCGCGCCCTGAGCCCGAACGGAGAGGGGCGCTGGTGGGCCTGCCGGACCGTCTCCCAGGTCAGTGGCATGAGAAGAGGAGGATTGCTGTCGTAGATCGTATATGGGATTCTATGGTGGATGGCGCGCCCGGATGATCCGGCCGGCCGCCACTACTGCGCCGTGCTGTGGCCGGTCGAGGCCGCCGGCGCTGTGTGCCTCCGCGAGCGTCCGGGATCCGAGTGAGGCGAAAGGTGCACACATGATCGATCTGTCGGCGGCGCCGATGACATGGGTGATGGTTGGGGACAGCATCACTCAGGCGTGCACGCATACGCGGGGGGCCCGTGGGTGGGTCGAACACCTCCACGAACGAGTGCGGCGACAGCTGGACCGCCGCACGGACATCGTCGTCAACACCGGTGTGTCCGGCTGGACGTCCGCCGACGTCCTCGGCTCGTACCACCATCTGATCGGCCGGTTCGCCCCGGACATCCTCTCGATCTCCCTGGGCACCAACGACGCGCGCGCCGGCACGGCAGGACTCGACGCCTTTCACTCCGGCATGCGTGAGCTCATCACCCGCACCCCCGGCGCCCGGATCATCCTCCAGACCCCCGTCCCGACCGGCCCCGCCGCCCGGGCCACCCACCCGGGCCTGCCCGCCTACTGCCAGGCCGTCCGGGAGATCGCCCACGACACCGGCTCCCTCCTGGTCGACCACGAGGCGTACTGGCTGGCCCGCTTCCCTGACGGTGACCCGGGTGAGTGGCTCGACGACCCCATCCACCCCAACGCGCTCGGCCACCTGTATATGGCCAACCACACTCTGCGTACCCTGGGGTTGGGCGAACTGATCCACTCGTGACGCCGCTCCTGCTCGGCGGCGGCGTCCGGGCTGGGGCCGCCGGATCCGATCGACCCAGCGGGCGCTTCGGTGAAAGGCGGGTTCCTCGCGGCTGCCGCCGCCGATCCACGCGTACACCCGGGCCCGGTCGCGGACCGGGCCGCCGAACAGCTGGTGGACGGGCACGCCGGGCCGCCACCCGACAACGGCCCGGTCGTGTTCACACGACGGAGGACGAGAGAAGCCTGGTCACGCGTAGGATCCCGGCAGTGCTCACCGCCACCGCGGCACTGGTCGCGGGGGTGTTTCTGACGGGCAACGCCGCCTCGGCCACCACCCCGCAGCCGGCGGTCGCCGCGCAGGCGCGCGACGCCGGACTGACCGGCTCCGTGGCGGCCCGGCTCCAGCACAAGGTCGACGCCGAACTGGCGGCCGACCCCGGCGCGCGGCAGGTCTCCGCGAACGATGAGCCCTTGACGGTTGGCCGTCACCCCCCACGCGGGGGGGCGGGCCACCGGCCGGCGGGGCGGGGGGCGCGCCCGGGGGTGCGGGGGGCGGGGTGGGGGGCGCAGGTGGGGGCCCAGA
>NZ_JBHYYB010000210.1:1594-5192 GCF_042752535.1 Kitasatospora sp. NPDC059327
CGCCCCTCTGGCGCGCCCCCCCGGGGCTGCGGCGCGCCCCGCCCGAACTTGCCCCCTTTGGCGGTGGCCCCACCCCCCCTCCGGGGGGGCGGGGCCAACCGGCCTGCGAGCCGGGGGACGCTCCCGGGCTTGCTGGGCGCGGTGTGTCGGGCTCAGGTGCGGACCCAGAATTCGATCGACAGCGGTGGCACCGTGAGGGTGAGGGTGGGACCGGTGCGGGTGGCGATGGTCTGGTTGTTGGTGGCCGGGCCGTAGCGGTGGCCCTGGAAGGCTGCGGTGGTCTGGGTGTCGACGGTGTAGGTGAACGAGTCGGTCGCGGAGCGGTTGGTGATGGCGAAGACGGGTTT
Source organism: Kitasatospora sp. NPDC059327 (assembly GCF_042752535.1). Lineage (NCBI taxonomy): Bacteria > Bacillati > Actinomycetota > Actinomycetes > Kitasatosporales > Streptomycetaceae > Kitasatospora > Kitasatospora sp. NPDC059327. Next base: position 1,942 of record NZ_JBHYYB010000210.1, read on the forward strand.
GCCGTCCGGGGTCTTCCACGCCATGATCCGCTGGTTGGCGAGCTGCGTGGACTCGTCGACGCCGTAGCGCACCGAGTTCCAGGGCAGGTACTTCACGAAGCCGGCGACGGCGTTCCAGTTCTGGGGGTTCCAGGTCCAGTGGCCGACCGGGAGGTCGGGGAAGTGGTTGGGGCTGAAGTCGGTGTCGTGCGGGGGGCGCCAGAAGCCGAGGGAGTAGCCCGGGGACTCGGAGTTGGTGGTGGGCTTGAGGGCGTGCAGCCAGAACCAGGTGGGCGAGTTCTGGAAGGTCATCCAGTTCATGATCGACTGGGCGGTGTTGAGTGTTCTGTCGTCGCTGGTTCCACCTTTCAGGTACTCGAACTCGTTGTTGAAGACGGGCTTTCCCGACGCTCCGGAGGTGAAGTTCCGCGTTCGCTGGCGGTCGCTCTCCTCGCCGATGCGGTGGAAGGTCCAGGCGTCGACGTAGGAGAGGGCAACCGGGTCGGCGGTGATGGCCCTTCCCCACTCGCTGGTCCAGCCGTCCCTGCTCTCGGCGTGGATCGTCGCGTTCGGATAGCGGGCCTTGATCTTGGGTGCGACGGCCTTGAAGGTCTTGACGTACTCGTCGGGGGTGTACTGGCACGCGGAGTACGCGGGCGATGCCTCCGGCTCGTTCTGCAGGCCCCACATGGAGATGGGTACGCCGCGTGTGGAGAGGTAGTCGAGGTCGCCGACCATGGCGTCGCCCAGCTGGTCGAGGAAGGCGGGGTCGAAGGACGCGAGCTTGCCCAGGAGGAGGGAGTTGTTGATCTTCCAGCCGGGAGCGGGTGACCAGTACTCGGCGGCCACGCCTTCGATGCGAGTTCTGCTGATCATGTCGGCGAGCAGCGCGGTCTGTCCGTCGTACCGGTCGATGATCTGCATTCCCGTGGGGTCGACGCCGCGGTGGTAGAGGCCGAGGGCGAGCCGGCAGTAGCGGAAGCCCCGGTCGGTGCGGCCGGCCATGAGCATCTGCTGGTAGAAGCGGGTCCGCTCACTGGGCGTCAGGTCGTAGGGGACTCCGGCGACGGTGGCGGGAAGGCCGTTGTTGCCCGAGCCGATCGAGTCGGACTGGATCTCGAAGCCCAGGCCGAGGATGGTCTGCTTGCGCGCCTGGTCGAAGCGGATGGTGTAGCTGCCGGTGGCGGCCGAGGCGGTGGAGAGGTTGAGCAGGGGGGAGATCGCGGCGCCGGCGCCGGCGACGGCTGCTCCGCGCAGGATGGAGCGGCGGCTGATGCCGTGCGGCTCGGGTCTGGGCATGTTCTTCCTCGGGGGGTGTGAGGGTGGGGGTGGGGTGGTCGGCTCCGGAGGGGGAGGGGCCGGCTTCGAGAGGAGAGGTTCGGTGTTTCCGGTGCTGCGGACGTCGGACAGCGGGCGCGGATCGGGTCCGTATCGCAGGACTTCGCAGCGCATTGCCGGTCGGGCCGGTCGATTCCGTGGCCGGCCGCTGGGGATCGGACTGATGCGGCGAGCGTGACGGGTGTCGGATAGACGGCGGCGAGTCCGGGCGCGGTGTCGCCGCGGCCCGGGTCGCCCTGTACGACGGGCTGCGGCTGGGTCGGCCGTCCCGGTCCGTGCGGGGGCAGGCAGGGCCGGCTGTGATCAGGCCCGAGTTCCGGTCCCGAGGCGGTGCGGCGTCAACGCCGACCGGGCTGTCGGAACCGTGGGCTCAACATATGCGATATACGAAATGAACACCAGATGTAGTGCCGCTTCGCTTCCCGGGTGAGGCCGGGTTTCTGTCTGCGGGGCCGGCCTTCGTCGCGCTCCGGTGGGCTGTCGCATGCTCCACTCGGGTCCGAGGGGGCGGCCTCGGAGGGGCCCCGGGTGGGTGTCGGCTTCTCGCTGAGACTGCCGGAGGCGACGGGGTCCGAAGGAAAGGCCAGGTCAGGATGGGGGTTTCGCGGCGTTGGGCATTCCCCGGTGATGGGATATCGCATACCATACGCGAATGGACCGAACCAGCTGGGCGGAGCGCATCCCCGCCGTGAAGAGCAAGGCCGACCTCGTCTACGAGAGTCTGCGGAGTGCCATCGCCAAGGGGGAGCTCCGATCCGGCGAGCGGATCAACATGGACGAGCTGGCCCGCACCTTCGGCATCAGCAAGATTCCGATCCGTGAGGCGGTGAAGCGCCTGGAAGCAGACAGACTGCTGGTCTCGCGGGCGCACGCGGGCGTCACCGTCGCCCCGATCGACGTCGCCGAGATGAGAGGCGTCTTCCTCGCCCGCGAGGCGATCGAGGCACTGGTCGCCCAGCTCGCGGCCGAGCGAATGGACGACGCCCGGCTCGCCCGGCTCGAAGAGATCCAGCGGGCGATGCACGACGCGCTGGACACGGGCGAGTTGGAGAGGATGGCAGAGCTGAACTCCCGCTTCCACCAAGCCCTGGCCGGCGGCGCGGGCTACCGCGTCCTGGGTGACCTCACCGAGCAACTGTTGCTCACCATCCGCCGCTACCGGGTCACCGTGCCGATGGGCGACCGGGACTGGCGCTCCGTGGTCGCCGAGCACGGCGTGATCCTGGAGGCGCTGCGCAGGCGTGACCCCGAGGCGGCGGCCGCCGCGGCTCGCGCCCACATCGGCTCGCAGGCCGTGCACGAGGTCGAGTGCGCCTTCTGAGTCGACTGGACGTCCACCAGCGCCCGACACCCGATCGTGCGCCTCCGTGTCCCGGCGGCGTGTGCGCACGTTGACGGCCTGTTCCACGTCCTGTCCACCCGCAGGTTCCTGACCGCCACGTGGGACAGCGGCCCCGGCGTCGCCCGGTTCTCAGCCTGTTCGCCTCCGGCACGTACGCCGTCGAGGTGTCACTGATCGTTCCCGGCATCCTGAGGACTCTTGAGCGGGCCGGAGCGTCTCCTGGACTCGACATCGCCTGCGGTGTCGGCCGCCTGCTCACCACCGCGGACGCGCCCGCAGTGGCGTCACCCTCGCAGCGACCCCTCCGGGCACTGCGAGGCACGCCGGTGCCTGCCGGCGCCGTGACCCAGGGCTCCTACGGTGTTCGCCCGTGCCGGGGGCGCCGGGATCGCGGGCCTCGTGGCACGCTTCTGCCGACCACGCCCGCCGGGCCGGCGACGTCCGCGAGTCGGTCGCGGTCGGGGCGGCCACCGTGGGTGCTGTGTGCGCATGCGACGGGCCCGGGGCGCGGGGGCGGGATGGGGCAAAACCCCCAGCCCCCCGCCATACCGACCCACACCCACCAGAAAAACAAAGGATGAACACCAAAAAA
>NZ_JBHYYB010000211.1:0-5018 GCF_042752535.1 Kitasatospora sp. NPDC059327
GCACTCGGATCGAGTGCGGGCCCCGCTCACGTCCGCGGTGCTTTCGGGCGCTACCTGTCCCCCGGCGGCGTCTCGGCCGGCTCGTCGTCCAGCTGCGCCTTGATGGGCGGCGGCGCCTTCAGCAGGATCTGCCAGGTGACGTACATCGCCAGCAGCATCGGCGGGATGCCCAGGGCGACCTTCAGCCAACCGAGCAGGTTGACGTTGTGGGTGAAGTACAGCGGGAAGAGGATCACCGGCTTGATCCCCATGATCACCACCCAGGCCCAGGTGGCCTTGGTGTAGGCCGCGAGCCGGCCCGGGTTCTGCTTGCGCCAGGTGAACATCTCCCCGGTGATCGGGCCGAGCATCAGGCCGATCATCGGCCAGCGGACCAGCGCCGAGACGGCCAGGCCGATGCAGTAGCCGACGTTCCAGAGCAGGCCGGGCAGGTAGAAGTTCTCCGCCTTGCCGGTCTTCATGGAGATCCAGGCACCGATGGCGACCCCGAAAACGCCGCTGAAGGCGTGCTGGACGGTCTCCCGCCGGGCCAGCCGGGCCACCACGAACAGGCCGCTCAGTCCGAGCGCGGCCCAGGCGGCCGCCGGGACCTGGTGGGTGATGTTGTACGTGACGATGAAGACCAGGCCGGGCAGCGTCATGTCGACCATGCCGCGGACACCGCCGAACGCCTTCATCACGGTGTCGGCGGCCTCGCGGGAGGCGGCGGCCTGTCGGGCCGCCTCGTCGCCGGGCTCGATCTCGACCACGCCGAGCTGGGCGGCGGGGTCGCCGCCGGGCTGGTTGCTCACGCTCATTCGCTCCCGTGTCCGACCGGACGCAGTTCGTAGCGGGGGTTGAACAGCACGCGGCGCCCGCGTGCGTGGCCGATCCGGCCGCTGGCCACCAGCCTGCGGCCCGGCTCTATGCCGGCGATGGAACGCCGACCGAGCCAGACCACGTCCAGTGCCTCGGTACCGTCGAAGAGCTCGGCCTCCAGCGCGGGCACGCCGGCCCGCGGGCGGAGGGTCACCGTCCGCAGGGTGCCGGCGACGGTGACCAGTTGACGGTCCCCGCAGCTGGCGATCGGGGTGCAGCCCGACTCCGCCGCGATCTCCTGGCGCAGCTCCTCCGCCTGGAGCTCCGCCGCGGAGGAGGTCAACCGGTTGAGCATGCGGCGGAAGCGGCCCTGCGGCTGGTCGCTGCTGATGTCACCACTCATGTCGGAAGGGTACCGGTTCTGGGGGCCCCGGCGGCAGGTCACCGAGTCGGCCGGGGCCGGACGGGCCCCGCCGTCAGCTCTCGAAGCGGTAGCCCATGCCCGGCTCGGTGATGAAGTGGCGCGGGTGCGAAGGGTCGCGCTCCAGCTTGCGGCGCAGCTGGGCGAGATAGACCCGCAGGTAGTTGGTCTCGGTGCGGTAGGCCGGGCCCCAGACCTCCTGGAGCAGCTGGGTCTGGCTGACCAGCCGGCCGGCATTGCGGACCAGTACCTCCAGCAGGTGCCACTCAGTGGGCGTCAGGCGGATGTCGGCGCCGTCCCGGTTGACCTTCTTCGCCGCGAGGTCGACGGTGAAACTGTCCGTGACCACCAGGGAGTCGTCCTCGCCGGCCACCGGTTCGGCCCGGCGCAGGGCGGCGCGCATCCGGGCCAGCAGCTCGTCCATCCCGAAGGGCTTGGTGACGTAGTCGTCGGCGCCCGCGTCGAGTGCCTCGACCTTCTCGTCGGAGGCGTGCCGGGCCGAGAGCACGATGATCGGCACCCTGGTCCAGCCACGCAGGCCCTTGATCACCTCGACGCCGTCCATGTCCGGCAGTCCGAGGTCGAGGACCACCACATCGGGGTGGCGGGCGGCCGCCAGCTCCAGGGCGCCGGCTCCGTCGTGGGCCGCGTCGACCTCGTACTTGCGGGCCTTGAGGTTGATCACCAGCGCGCGGACGATCTGCGGTTCGTCGTCCACGACGAGGACCCGGGTCATACGGGCTCCGCCTTTCACAGCTGTCGGAAGGATGGTGGTCATACCGGGGAAGGGCGGTCCGTCGGCCCCGAGGACGGGCCGACGGCGGGTGCGGCCGAGGAGGCCGACCCGGGGTGGTGTTCGGGCGAGCCGGCCCGCTCGGCCGCCTCGGGCGCCTCGGCCTGGCCGGTCGGCTCCGGCGGGCGCTCCACGGCGGGCAGGGTGACGACCATGGTGAGACCGCCGCCAGGGGTGTCCTCGGCCGTCACGGTGCCGTCCATCGCCTCGACGAAGCCGCGCGCCACCGCGAGCCCGAGGCCCACCCCGGCCCCGCGCGGCGCGTCCCCGTACCGCTGGAACGGCGCGAAGATCCGCTCCTTCGCGTCCTCGGGCACACCCGGTCCGCGGTCGACTATCCGCAGCTCGACCCGGCCCGGTCCGCCCGCCGGGTGCAGCGCGTCGGCCTTGACCAGCACCTTCAAGCCGTCCGGGCTGTACTTGACGGCGTTCTCGACCAGATTGGCCAGTGAGCGCTCCAGCAGCCCCCCGTCGGCCCGGATCATCGGCAGCGTCTCGGGGACGTCCAGCCGCACGGCGTCGGGCGGCACACCGCCGAGCGCGAACGGCACCACCTCGTCCAGATCGGTCTCCTGGATCAGCGGCGTGACGGTACCGGTCTGCAGCCGGCTCATGTCGAGCAGGTTGTTGATCAGGTGGTCGAGCCGGTCGGCGCCGGCCTCGATCCCGGCCAGCAGCTCCGCCTCGTCCGCCTCGTCCCACTCGACGTCCGCCGAGCGGAGCGAGCTGACCGAGGCCTTGATGCTCGCCAGCGGGGTCCGCAGGTCGTGCGAGACGGCGGCCAGCAGCGCCGTACGGATCCGGTTCCCCTCCGCCTCCCGCCGGGCCGCGACGGCCTCCCCCGCCAGCCGGCGGCGTTCCAGCAGCACGGCGGCCTGGGCCGCGAAGGCGCCGAGCAGCCGGCGGTCCTCGGCGGGCAGCACCCGACCGCGCAGCACCAGCGCCAGGGTGTCGCCGACCGGGACGTCCACGTCCGCGGTCTCCGGCCGCAACGGCGGGCGCGGCCCGGCCGCCGCCACCGACTGCCACGGCCCGATCGGATCGGGCCGCTCCAGCAACGCGGCGGCGTCCTGCTGGAAGGTCTCCCGGACCTGCTCCAGCAGCGCGGTCAGCACACCGTCCCCGCCCGGCGCGCCCCGCAGCACCGTGCCGGCCAGCGCGCTGAGCGTCTGTGCCTCGGTCTGGCTGCGGGCTGCCTGATGGGTGCGCCGGGCGGCGAGGTCCACCACCGAGGCGACCGCGATGCCGACGGCGGTGAAGATCCCCACCGCGATGATGTTCTGCGGCTCGTCGATGGTGAAGGTGTGGATCGGCGGGGCGAAGTAGTAGTTCAGCGCCGAGGACCCGACCAGCGCCGAGGCGATCGCCGGGAAGAGCCCGCCGACCAGCGCCGCGCAGACCGTCAGGGACAGGAACAGCAGCATGTCGGTGGAGAGCCCGAGGCCCTCGACGTGGGTCAGCAGCAGGGCCAGCAGCGGCGGGCCGCCCAGGCCGATCAGCCAGCCCGCGACGGTGCGCGACCGGCCCAGGTCGGTGACCCTGCGGATCGGGACCCGGCCCAGGCCCTTGGCGGCCTGCTCGTGCGTGACGATGTGCACGTCGATGTCACCGGACGCCCGGGTCACCGTGGTGCCCACGCCCGGGCCGTAGATGTACTGCCAGGCGGGTCGGCGGCTGGTGCCCAGCACGATCTGGGTGGCGTTCACGCCGCGGGCGAAGTCCAGCAGCCCGGCGGCGGGGTCGTCGGCGAGCACCGCGTGGTAGCTGCCGCCCAGGTTCTCCACCAGGGCCCGCTGCTCGATCAGCGCCTGGGAGGAGCCGGAGCCCGAACCGGCCAGGCCGTCCGAGCGGGAGATGTGAACGGCCAGCAGCTCGCCGCCGGAGCCCCGGGCGGCGATCCGGGCCGCCCGGCGGATCAGGGTCGCCCCCTCGGGCCCGCCGGTCAGGCCGACCACGATCCGTTCCCGGGCCTGCCAGGTGCCCTTGATGCCCTGCTCGGCCCGGTACTTCTGCAGGTACTCGTCGACCCGGTCGGCCGTCCAGAGCAGCGCCAACTCGCGCAGCGCGGTGAGGTTCCCGGGGCGGAAGTAGTTGGCGAGGGCGGCGTCGACCTTCTCCGGCGCGTAGACGTTGCCGTGGGCCAGCCGCCGGCGCAGGGCCTGCGGCGACATGTCGACCAGTTCGAGCTGGTCGGCCCGCCGCACCACCTCGTCCGGCACGGTCTCCCGCTGCCGGACCCCGGTGATGCCCTCGACCACGTCGCCCAGCGACTCCAGGTGCTGGATGTTCACGGCCGAGATGACGTCGATGCCGGCCGTCAGCAGCTCCTCGACGTCCTGCCACCGCTTGGCCGCGCGGGACCCGGGCACATTGGTGTGCGCGAGCTCGTCCACCAGCACCACCTGCGGGCGGCGCGCCAGTACGGCGTCCACATCCATCTCGGTGAAGGAGGCGCCCCGGTGGACGAGTTCGCGGCGCGGGACGACCTCCAGGCCGTCGACCAGCTCCGCGGTGTGCCGCCGGCCGTGGTCCTCGACGAACCCGACGACCACGTCCGTGCCGCGCTCCCGCCGCCGATGCGCCTCGGAGAGCATGGCGTACGTCTTGCCGACCCCGGGTGCCGCCCCGAGGTAGATCCGCAGCCTGCCGCGTCCCATGTGCACCATTCTTGATCCGGCCCGCCCGGGGGACCACCCCGGACATCTGTTCCCCTCACCTTGGAGACTACGGCGTAACCCGTGATTCTCCACCGATCAGGGCGCTGATCAGGCAGTTTTAGCGCCATATTGACGGCGACGAGGGGCTACCGGGGACCCCTGTGGACCCCTTCACCGCACCCGGGGCATCGGCCGGACGGTCCTCTCCGTCACACCGTGTCCGGAAACGCAAAGAACCCCACCCGAAATCGGGTGGGGTTCTTTGGAATGATTGTTCGGCGGCGTCCTACTCTCCCACAGGGTCCCCCCTGCAGTACCATCGGCGCTGTGAGGCTTAGCTTCCGGGTTC
>NZ_JBHYYB010000212.1:0-4759 GCF_042752535.1 Kitasatospora sp. NPDC059327
CTGCGCCGGGGCGAGGGTGGTCCGGAGCGGCTGCTGACCGCGTTGTCCGCCGCCTTCGTGCAGGGCTTGCCGGTCGACTGGCCCGCGCTGCTGCCCGAGACGGGCGCCGGCCGCCCCCTCGACCTGCCCACCTACGCCTTCCAGCACCGCCGCTACTGGCTCGACCAGGGGGTGCGGACGGGCGACCCGGTCGGCCTCGGCCTGACCTCCGTCGGTCACCCCCTGCTGGGCGCGGCGGTGACGTCGGCGCACGACGGCAGCGTGCTGTTCACGGGCCGGCTGTCGGCCGGGACGCACACCTGGCTCGCCGATCACGTCGTGCTGGGCGCGGTGATCCTGCCGGGGACGGTCTTCGCCGAGCTGGTCGGGTGGGCCGGCGGCGAGGCCGGGACACCGACGATCGGCGAACTGACCCTGCACACCCCCTTGGTCCTGCCGGCCACGGACGCCGTCCGCCTCCAGGTCGTGGTGGGCGCCCCCGACGCGGCCGGGGCCCGGGAGGTGAGCGTCCACTCGCGGCCCGAGACGGCCGACGCCGACGAGCCGTGGACCAGGCACGCCACCGGCTCACTCACCCCGGACGCCCCGGACACCGGGACGGGCGAGATCGACCCGGAGTGGGCGACCTGGCCGCCGGTAGGGGCGGTGCCCCTGGAGGTCGACGGCTTCTACGAACGGCTGGTCGCGTCGGGTGTCGACTACGGTCCGGCCTTCCGGGGCATGCGGGCGGCCTGGCGGCGCGGTGACGAACTGTTCGCCGACGTGGCCCTCGACGCCGGCCACGAGCGCGCCGCGGCCCGCTTCGCCGTGCACCCGGCCCTGCTCGACGCCGCGATCCAGACCCTGCGGGTGGACGCGGGCGCGGTGGACGCCGAGGACGTGCGGGTGGCCTTCGCCTGGCAGGGCGTCCGGTTCTCGGCCGGCGCCGGTCCGACCGGCCTGCGGGTGCGCATCGCCCCGGCCGGCGAGGACGCGGTGTCGTTGCGGGTCGCGGACAGCGCGGGCCGGACGCTCGCGGTCGTCGACGCGCTCACCGTGCGTCCGGTCTCGGCGGAGCAGCTGCGCGCGGCCGGCGGGGTGCACCGCGACTCGCTCTTCCGGACGCGATGGAGCCCCTTCGAGCCCCCTGCCCCCGGCTCCGGCCACTTCTCCGGCTCCGGCTTCGTCTCCGTCCCCGGCTCCGAGCCTGCCACGGGCGCCGGGCGCGTGGTCCTGCTCGGTGGGCGGGCCCCGGTCGGGCCGGCGTTCTCCGGCCGGTACGCGAGCGCGGAGGTGCTGGGCGCCGCCGTCGGGGCGGGTGAACCGGTGCCCGACCTCGCCGTGCTCCACGCGGCCGACGCCGACCCGACCCCGTCCGCTCCCGATCCGTCCGCTCCCGACGCGGCCTCTTCCGACGCGGCCTCTTCCGACTTGTCCAAGGTGGACCCGACCGGTGCGGACCTGTTGCGCCGGACGGTCCGGGTGACGGCCGAGGTGCTGGCGCAGGTCGCGGCCTGGGTGGAGGAGCCCCGGCTCGCCTCGGCCCGGCTGGTGGTGGTCACCAGGCGGTCGGTGGCCGTCGACGGCGACGACCACGCACCCGATCCGACAGGGGCCGCGGTGTGGGGCGCGGTGCGCGCCTTCCAGCACGAACTCCCGGACCGGGTCGTCCTGGTGGACGCCGACCTCGATGAGGACGGGGTCTCGGCGGCCCTCCTACAGGCGTTGGCGTCGGCCGGGGAGCCGTGCCTGGCCCTGCGCGCCGGACAGGCCCTCGTCCCGACCCTGGTCAGGGTGGGACCGGCCGACCGGTCCGCGGCGGGCACGTCCGGTCTGCGGTCGGCGGCCCACGGCACGGTGGTGGTCACCGGTGCCGACGGGGCGCTCGCCGGGGTGGTGGCCGGGCACCTGGTCGCCGCCCACGGCGTCCGGCGGCTCGTCCTGCTGCCCGGCGGCGGCCGGGACGCCGGAGCCCTCGGGAAGCTGGCGGGCCGGCTGACCGAATCGGGCGCCGAGGTCGAGGTGGCCGCGTGGACGCCGGGGGACCGGGACGGGCTGCGCGAGCTGCTCGACGCGGTCACCGCCGAGCATCCGTTGGTCGGTGTCCTGCACGCGGCCGACGCGGCCGACGCGGTCGACCCGGTTGCCCTCGGGGCCGCCGCCGCCGATGCCGATGCCGCCGCAGACCGGGCCGGTCAGGGACCGGTGGAACGTCCGGAACCACCGGCGCCGACGAGCCGGGAACTCCTCCGGCACGCACTGGAGTTGCGCGCCGGCACGGCGTGGGCGCTCCACGAGTTCACCGCCGATCGCGCGTTGGCGTTCTTCGTGACCTTCTCCTCGGCGGGCGACCTGCCAGGGTTCGCCGGCCATGCCGGTACCGCCGCCGCCGACGCGTTCGTCGACGCCCTGGCCGCCCACCGGCACACGCTCGGGCTCCCGGCCGTCTCGCTCGCCTGGGGGCCGGCGGTCGGCCGGTCCGGCCCGGACGGCGGACTCCCGCCCGGCCTGAAGGAGTTGTCGGAGCCGGAGGTGCTCGCGCTGTTTGACGCGGCGCTCGGCCTCACCGCCCCGGCGCCCGTGCTGGCCCGGATCGACCGGGCGGCCCTGCGGGCGAACCCGGACGCGGCGCGCGGACCGCTCCGCGACCTGCTCCGCGAAGGGGCCGCGCGGGCGGGCGTGGCCGAAGCCTCGGACGTCCAGGGGGCCGAGGCGCTCCTGCGCCGGCTGGCCGCGCTGACCGAGGAGGAGCGCGAGCGGGAGCTGCTCGCGCTCGTGCGGACCCAGGCGGCGTCGGTCCTCGGTCACCCGGGGACGGACGAACTCGGCCCCGAACGGGCGTTCAAGGAGGTCGGGTTCGACTCGCTGATGGCGGTCGAACTGCGCAACCGCCTGATGCGCGGCACGGGCGTGCAGCTTCGCTCGACGCTCGTCTTCGACTACCCGAACCCGCTCAGCCTCGCCCGCCACGTCCTGGACCGCATCGCGCAGGCGTCGTCGGCGGCGACCCCGATGCTGGCGGACCTGGACCGCCTGCACGAGACCCTCCCCACGGCCCTGGCCGAGGGCGGAGCCCGCGACCGGATCGCCGAACGCCTGCGCGCGCTCCTGGCGTTGTGCGAGGCGGCGGACGACGCGGGCCCGGACGACGAGGACAGCCCGGACGATCTCGACTCCGCCAGCGACGACGAGCTGTTCTCGCTCGTCGACCAGGGGTTCGAGTGATGACACAGCACCGCCAGCCCAGCGACAGCGACCGTTCGATCGAGGAGTCGAAGTAGACGTGGCCGAGTCGGAAGAGAAGCTCCGGGCGTATCTCAAGCGAGCGGTCGCCGACGCGCGCGACGCGCATCGCCGCGTGCGGGAGCTGGAGGACAAGGGCCGCGAACCGATCGCGATCGTGGGCATGGCCTGCCGCTTCCCCGGCGGGCTGGCGACACCGGAGCAGCTGTGGGGCTTCGTTGAGGGCGGCGGCGACGCGGTCGGCCCCTTCCCGACCGATCGTGGCTGGGACCTCGACGCGCTCTACCACCCGGACCCCGACAACCCCGGCACGGCGTACGTCCGCGAGGGCGGGTTCCTGCACGACGCCGCCGACTTCGACGCCGGGTTCTTCGGCATCTCCCCGCGCGAGGCCACCGCGATGGACCCGCAGCAACGGCTGCTGCTGGAGACCTCCTGGGAGGCGTTCGAGTACGGCGGCATCGACCCGACCTCGCTGCGCGGCACCCGCACCGGCGTCTACACCGGGATCAACTGGCTCGACTACACCACCGTCCTGGCCAGGACGGCCAAGGGGCGCGACGGCACGCTCGGGATGGCCAACGCCGCCAGCCTGCTGGCCGGCCGCGTCGCCTACACCCTCGGCCTGGAGGGGCCGGCGGTGACCGTGGACACGGCCTGCTCCTCGGCGCTGGTCGCGCTGCACCTGGCGGTCAACGCGCTGCGCTCGGGGGAGTGCGACCTGGCGCTGGCGGGCGGTGCCACCGTGATGTCCACCCCGGAGACGTTCGTCAACTTCAGCCGCCAGCGCGGGCTCCCGCCGGACGGTCGCTGCAAGCCGTTCGCGGCGGCGGCCGACGGCTTCGGCCCGGCCGACGGCGCCGGTCTGTTCGTGGTCGAGCGGCTGTCGGACGCCCGGCGCAACGGGCACCCCGTGTTCGCCGTGGTCCGGGGCAGCGCGGTCAACCAGGACGGCGCGTCGAACGGGATCACTGCACCGAACGGGCCCTCGCAGGAGCGGGTGATCAGGCAGGCGCTGGCGAGCGCCGGTCTGTCGACGACCGATGTCGACGCGGTCGAGGCGCACGGCACCGGGACGCCGTTGGGTGACCCGATCGAGGCGCACGCGCTGCTGGCGACGTACGGGCAGGGGCGTTCGGCGGACCGGCCGTTGTGGCTGGGGTCGGTGAAGTCCAACATCGGCCACACCCAGGCGGCGGCGGGTGTCGCGGGCGTCATGAAGATGGTCATGGCGCTGCGGCACGGCGTGCTGCCCAGGACCCTGCACGTCGACGCGCCCTCGTCGCAGATCGACTGGGACTCCGGGGACGTCCGGCTGCTGACCGAGTCGGTGCCGTGGCCGCGCACCGAGCGCCCGCGCCGCTTCGGCGTCTCCTCGTTCGGCGCGAGCGGGACCAACGCGCATGTCGTCCTGGAGGAGGCGCCGGAGCCCGAGAGCGAGGCCGAGGTCGAGTCTGCGGGTGTTTCGGTGTCGGTGCCCGGTGGTGTGGTGCCGTGGGTGGTGTCGGCGCGGTCGGGTGCGGCGTTGCGGGCGCAG
>NZ_JBHYYB010000213.1:0-4662 GCF_042752535.1 Kitasatospora sp. NPDC059327
CACGGCGCATCGTCAGTGCGGCAAACGCCCGCTCCGAGACTCGCCAGCTCCATACCAACACGGAGTGATCCGCACACGGCCTCTGCGGACACAAGCCACTCCCACATCACGCACCTGATCGAGTTCGGGTATCCGGAACGGTTCGTCCAGGAGCAGGTCGGCCACACCTACGCGTCGACGACGGCTTTGTACACATGGGTGTCGGACGAGTACCGCAACCGGTTGTTGGAGGCGTCGCTGCGGCGTCGGACGGAGCGCACTGGTGGAAAGGGGCTGGGGCCGCGGTGATGAAGAGGATGGGGGTTCGAGTGGAATCTGCGTCGGCTGATGGCCGAGCGGGACATGTTCCAGACGACGGACCTGGTGCCGCTGCTCGCAGACTACGGTGTGCACCTGTCGCGCGAGCAGGTGTTCCGGCTGGTCACGCAGCCTCCGCAGCGGCTGTCGATGGACACGCTCGCCGCGCTGTGCGGGATCCTGGACTGCTCGCCGGCGGACCTCATCCAGGTTCGGGAGGTTCGTCGGCAGGTCGCGAAACCGACCGCGTCGGGCGATGTCGATGGTCCGGCCGTCGCACCGCCGGCGAGGCGGGTGCGCGTTCGGCGCCCGGAGGGCCTGTGGTCGGCCGGGCGGCCCCGCCGCCTGAGTGGGTGGAACTCGCCGACCGCATCACCGCGTTCCTCCCCGAGCTGCCAGCCGGGGACGCGGCAGGGGTCGTCGCCGAGATGACGCCGGCCGCCCGGACTCGGATCCGCGACCACCTCCGCCGGTATCCCGACGCCCTGGTCAGCGGAGCCTCCGACGCGCCGCGTTCGGTCCAGGCGCTGATCACGTCCCTGGCCGGCGCGGGAATCACCGGGGTGAAGGCTCCGGCCTGTCTGCGCTGCGGACGTGTGCGGCCGCTGCGGCGGACGGTGCCCGGCGGGCGGGTCTGCCTCGGGTGTGAGGGGGTTCTCGCCGCCCGCGGCAACGTCGGACCCTGCAGCGTGTGCGGCGAGACCAGGCCCCGGCCCTCCCATCAGCGGTGCGCGAGGTGCCAGCGAGCCCTGGTGTCAGCGTCCAGGTCGTGCTCGTCGTGCGGCAAGCCCGCGCCCATGGAACCGTGTTCAGGCTGCCGACCGCGCCCGCTCGCACCGTGCGCGCTCTGTGCGACGAACGCTGTGGTCTGCGCCCGCTGGCCGCTAGGCCCGGTCTGTATGCCCTGCTACCGCGGTGCCCGCACGCATCCCGGCACCTGCCCGGCCTGCCAGAGCGTGCGGGTGCTGATCGCCCGTAAGGACGGCCTCCGGGTCTGCGGTCCGTGCGCGGGACACGGCGACCCGTACGCGTGCCCGCGCTGCGCGAACCCGCGTTCCTACATGGTCCGCGGGTTCTGCGACCGCTGCACCCTCCACGACGAACTCGACGCCGTCCTCGGCACAGCCGCTACCGCGCCGGACAACCAGTACGCGCGGATGCGCACGGCCCTGGCCGAGTGCGAGCAGCCCAGGACAGCACTGAACTGGATCCGCAACTCCCACTCCTCCCGGCTCCTGGCCGGCCTCGCCACCACCGGCCAGCCGCTGACCCACGACGATCTGGACACCCTGGCCCGAGCAGGGGACCGCGGCGACACGCAGACCATCGACTACCTGCGCGGTGTCCTCGTTACCTACCAGGCCCTACCCGAACACGACGAACTCGGTGCCCGAATCGAGCGCCACCTCGCCCAGGTGGTGGAGCGCCACCCCGAGCACGCCCTGCTCCTACACCCGTACGTCCGCTGGTCGCTGCTGCCCCGGGCGCGCAGGGCTGCACACCGTCGCGCCGGGTTCGAGCACCGCATCCGCTGGGCCTACACCCGGATCAACTCGCCGCCGCGTTCCTCACCGCCATGGACGAGCAAGGCCTCGCGCTCGCCAACGTCACCCAGCACGAGGTCGACTCCTGGCTCACCGGCAACCCCGGCACCCGCTACGAGGTCCGCGACTTCGCCGTCTGGGCCGCCCGCCGCGGCCACAGCCGGCCCCTCCTCGTTCCCCACCGGACCAAGGCCGCCCCCGAAGGCCTCGACGAGGACTCCCACTGGGAACTCCTCCAGCAGTGCCTCACCGACACGACCCTGCCTCTGGAGGTCCGCGCCGCCGGAGCACTTCTGCTCCTGTTCGGCCAGCACGCCACCCGCATCGCCGCCCTTCCCGCCGACGCGCTGCGCACGGTCGACGGCCACGCGGTGCTCCTTCTCGACCGCACCCCGATCCGGCTGCCCGAACCCCTCGCCCGGCTCCTGGCCGACGTCGTCGATCAGGCACCACCCGGTGGGTGGGCTGCCAACTCGCCCCGCTGCTGGCTCTTCCCCGGTGTCCGGCCCGGCCAGCACATCTCCGCCTCCGCCCTGTCCCGGCGCCTCGCCGCCCACCACATCCCCATCCGTCCGGGCCGCACCACCGCGCTGGTCCAACTCGCCCAGGACATTCCGCCCGCGATCCTCGCGCCCATGCTCGGCCTCCATGTCATCACCGCCCAGCAGTGGCGCCGCCGCGCCGCCACCGACTGGACCGCCTACCTCAAAGCCCGCCGCTGTGACAATGCGGTGAACTGAGCACCGGGCTCGCAACCTGCGTCAACTCCGATCAGGGCGCGCCGCCGACCGGGTGACCAACCGCCCTTCACCGCCCGGCCGCCGGTAGACGTGGTCCCATGATCACCACTGCCGGGTGGCGCCGCAGCGTCACCGTTCTGGCCGCGCTCGCCGCTGTCCTTCTGCCGGCGGCGGCTCCCGCCGCCGCGACCACCGCACCGGCCACTGGCACGCTCTCCGCGCGCCGTGACCTCCCCGAACCGCCGCCCGCCCAGGTCGTCCGGGCCGAGCTCGACGAGCTGGTCGTCGAGGCGCCGCACTCCATGGAGGGCTATTCGCGTGAGAGGTTCCCGCACTGGATCAAGATCTCCGGGGAATGCGACATCCGCGTTATCTGCACTGCTGGTTCCGGAGACTCACGGAAAGCCAGTGGCAGTACAGCAATCTAGCTGAAGATCGCTGTCTGAGGCACGTGAGGCACAGCAGCTCCAGAGAAACCTGCTGGCCAGGTGCGCGGGTGACCTGTCATGGTGTCGCCGTGTCTGACGAACCGATAGAGCTGTCACCGATGCCGGGCTCGAAGTGGTCGGCTGGATCCCTGCGGATCACGAGCTGGACTGTCCGCGCGAGTGAGATCTCGGTGCGACTGGGGATCACCCCTGATCACGAGTACGAGCGGGGAAGCCTCTCAAGTCCACGGAACCCACTCAGCCGTCGGCGTGAGGCCGCCGTCTGGATTCTCAGGAGTGACCTGGACAACGACCGATGGCCAGAGGAGCACGTCGCCGAACTCCTCCGCCGCCTGGTCGGCAAGCACGACGAATTGGCGAGCCTGGCCGCCGACTGCAAGCTGGAGCTGTTCCTCGGCTTCGGAAGCGAGAACGGCCAGGGCGGATGCGCTCTCCCCTCCGCGCTCCTTCGAGAGGCCGCAGACCTCGGCCTCGACATCGCGCTGGACCTGTACCCGCAGGCACCCGATGACTACGCCAACCCCGACGGCGCGGCCGAGGATCCTGGCCGGCCCGACGCCGACGCAGGATGGGACGGCCCCTTCTATCGGGTCCGCACCGACGACTTCGAGATCCGGTTCCTCCCGGATCCGCACGAGGACCTGGACGAGGTCTGCACCACCGATGCCGAAGTCCTCCTCCCTGACGGATCACGGTGGGGCGCGACGATCCTGACCGTCGACGAAGTCGGCCGGCTGATGAATCGGTGGGACGGCACCGGAGAGGCCCTGGGTGGCAGGTACTTCTCATGCTCTGACGGCCTGATCGTCCGTTCCCCAGGCATCGCGGGAATGGTGGATGTGATCGTCGGGCTGCTGGAGGCCGGAGAGCTCCAGCACACCCTCAGACGGCTCGGCTGACTGGCGTCTGGTGCATGATCTCGAACATGAACGAACCGAAACTGGACCTCCTCTCACGACTGTGGGACGAGCACATGCGCGCGAGGTTCCCGGCCCACCTTCGTGGTCAGGACATCGAGGGCCAGGACATGGTGCTGCTGGACGCGGACACCGTTGGCTGTGTCTCCTCGTCACTGTCGGGGCCCCTTGATGAGAAGCGCCGCAGCATCCTCCTCAGGTGCCTTGGGGCCCTCGAAATGGTCGTTCCGTCGATCGGTGATGAGGGCGGCGCGATCGAGTACTACGAGCGCTTGCGGGAGATGGCCGCACTGGCAGTCGAGCTCGGAAAGGCCAAGGCTGGGTAGCGTCCGGCAATTCGGGGTGGGCGCCGTGTAGCCTGCCCGCTCGTTCGATTTGGGGGGCAGCTTTGTGATCCACCTTCCAGATGGGTCCTGGTGGGACTGGGACGTTGTCAGCTGGAACGCCGGTCGACTGCGGCTGGGCGCCGGCCACGACCTGTCTTACCACCACGGCCTGGAGCTGGTCTTCAGCGACCCGGTCTTCGTCATATGTCCCGCTTCATTCCACGATCCGACGTTCCGCGAGCCGACACCCACGGAGGCCCGAATCGTGTCTCGGCAGGTTGGTGAAACACCTGATGTCCGCGTACTGATCTAAGTGCTCCAGTGCGTACGGACTTGTGTGCACCACTGGCCCGTCTTAACGGGCGCTGGTAGGCAGCGCATCGGGTGGC
>NZ_JBHYYB010000214.1:0-4511 GCF_042752535.1 Kitasatospora sp. NPDC059327
GCCGTTGACGGTGAATTCCTCTGTGGTCACAAAGGCTCCTTAGCGCGTCTGTAACGTGGCTTGTATCTCTCTGAAACACAAGGGTGGCGGCGGGCGCGGGTGGGGAGGAACCCCCGATCCGGTTATGCGCCCTATAAGGAGTGGCTGCCGTTTTACCGCAGGTTGGGGCGGCTTTGAGCACTCTTTGGCAACGATCCGGTGAATGTGGGGAATACCCGGGGCGATGGGCGCGGCCGGGACACGGTCAGTGCCGTGTCCGGGACGCACCCGGGACGCGGTCAGTGGCTCGCGACCAGCTCGCGGGCCATCATGGCGGCTCCCAGGCAGGCCGCCCGGCCGCCCACCCGCCCCGCGATCACGTCCGGTCGCGGCCCCTGCCGGCGGGCTCTCCGTAGCGCGGAGTCGATCGTCTGCCGCAGCGCCGTGTCCATCCGCGGCAGCGGTCCGCCGACCACGACCTTCTCCACGTCGGCCGCGAGGATCAGCGCGGCGAGGGCCCGGGTGTCGGCGGTGCTCAGGGTCGCCGCCCGGGCGTCCGGCGAGAGCGTGGCGGCGTCGAACGCCGCCTCCCGCACCGACCGGCCCGCGCGCATCACCGCGACCAGGACCGGGTCGGCCGAGGTCACGAACGCGAACGCCTCGCAGCCGCGGCCGGCTCCCAGCCGTCCCTCCGCGACGGCGCCGGCGTGCCCCGCGTGCCCGAGGGTGACGGGCACGTCCAGGTGCTCCTCCAGCCAGGAACGCAACGGCGCGGCGGCCCAGTCCGGTTCGGCCGTCGCGACCCCGGCGAGCCCGTCCACGGAACCGCTGAGCACGAGACCGGCCGCCGCCACCGGGGCCTCCCGGCGGTCGGCCAGCGCCGCGAGATCGGTCGCGCAGCCGAGCACGGTGTCGACCACGGCGTCCGGGCCCCGCTCCGGCCGGGTGTACCAGCGCTCGGACTCCCGGACGCGGCCGTCGGTGGTCATCACGGTCCCGCTGATGTACCGCGCGCCGATGTCCAGGGCGATGACGCTCGCGGGGCCGGCCGGCCGCCCCCGGGCGGCTTCCGGCCCCGGTGGGTGGGGGAGGGTGGCGCGCTGTTCGGTGGGTGTGCCCCGCACCGTGGCAGTCAGGTATCGGGCACGGTCCGGCGTGGGGCGGATGTGTTCGGCGTGTGAACGGGGGAGGGTCATGGCGGCCTGCCTCCGAGTGGTCCCGAGGGTGGTGTGCGGTGCCACCGCCGCCCGGGGACGAGTCCAGCCGCGTCCCGCTCCGAGTAGACCGCGGCGGCCCGGGGCCCCGGCGCGGCGGCAGCACTGCTACGCCCCCGTCCCGGGAGCGTGGGTTCCGATGCTCGGTCGGTCCCGTGGGAGTGGCAAGGCCCGAATTGCTGATGGGGCGGATAACGGAATCGTATGGGTGGCACACCGGGCCCGCGGTCCCGTCGGCGGCGGTGAGAATTCCGGACTGTGACCGGGAGATTGCGGTGCTGTAACGCCCTGCCCGGATCGACCGGAGCGCCGCCTGATGTTCGGTCAGGGGGGTCGACGCGAAGGCTCCGGGGTGTTCGCGGGAGCCCCGGGCCGGCCGGTCGGGCCATGTCCACTCCTGCCCCAATGTCGTTGACATCAGCGGTACTTCGCCGGGATCGGCCGGTCCTGCGGCGAGATCGGTGAGCGGTGGTTCGCGGATCCCAGCCGCCCGACGATCCGACGCCGGCCCCCGGACGTTCCCGGCCCTCGGAAGGAATCGTCGCGGACTGGATCAAGGACCGCGGCAGTGCCCCTCCTTGTTCGCCCGTTCCCGGGGCCGCGCGGTAAATCCCCCCTCCACGATTCCACCCATGAATATCCGGTGCGGAAGTATTGACAGTGCCGTCGAGTGGCCGCTGTAGTTCCCCTTACTCACCCCGCCCCGCTTCGCCGGTTCTCGCGGACCTCCGCACCGGCCCACCGAAGCGGCCGCTATGTCTCGTGCGGCCGGTCTGCGACGCCCCACCCAGGCGCAGACGGCCGATCCCCGTGCCACGCAGCGTCCGACCCCCATCAATCGGGCTGCCCGCCCCCACCTCATTCGCGCTCGACCACGCCCTTTCGGGGCCGTGGTTCGACGGCATCGGTCGACACCCTCACTCAGGAGAAGACAATGGACGACTCTTCCCCCACCCTGTCCGATCACATCAACTCCGAGATCAGCCGCCGCAGGGTGGTGCAGCTGCTGGGCGCAGGCGCGGTGGCGGCCGCCGCCGGCAGCGCCCTGACCGGCACCACCACCGCGGCGGCGGACTCGCTCCCCTGGACGGGTCTGGTCGCGGCGGTGCTGGACGAAGTCGATGTGGACACCAAGGCCTGCGGGCTGAAGACGCTGCTGGAGAACGCCGGGTTCGGCGTCATCACCCTCGACCCCGCCAAAGCGGTGCGCTATCAGGCCGCGCCGTCCGCGCTGTCCAGGACGGAGGCGGTCGCCGCGGCGGCCGCGAACGGCGTGCAGGAGGTGGCCCTGGTCGCCTTCGGCAGCTTCGCCAGCGTCGTCCCCAGCCTCAACAGCTCCAAGTACACCGCCTTCGTGACGAATCAGCGCGATTCGCTGCGGCAACTCACCAGAGACGGCGGAGTGGTCCTTGAGCTCGCTCAGCCCGACAAGGACGGCGTCGGTGTCTCCTACCTGCCGGTCACCGACTGGAAGTATGACGCGATTCCGATGCACGCGGTGCGCACCGACTTCGACGCCAACACGATCTACCCGGTGGACACCACCCACCCCCTGGTGAGCGCGCTGCCCAAGGTCGGTGGCCAGGTGTTCACCGGCCGCCGCACCGAGCGTCTGGAGGGGACGGCCCAGAAGAAGCTGTGGACCAGTTGGGAGTCGATCGGCGCCTGGGCACAGATGCGGGTGCTCCTGTCCTGCACGGATGGGACGGGCTTCCCGGCGGTTCTGCTGGAGGGCAAGGGCGACACCGTCGCGAACGAGAAGTCCACGCCCGACAAGGGCAGGTACCTGGTCTCCAGCCTCACCATCGACAAGTGCTACGCGGCGGACGGCACGACGGCGGTCGAGTCCGCTGCCGCCATCGAGGACAGTCACAAGTTCTTCAACGCCCTGACGGCATACGTGCAGAAGGTGCGGGCGGGCACCGCCCCCGGCGTGACCACCACCCCGGCGCCCAAGGCAGGTCCGCTCGTCGGCCACGTGGACGAGACCACGGCCCGGATCCTGGCCCGGCCGGGCGTGACCGGGTCCTGGAAGTGCACGGTGACCGCGGGGAGCACGGTGAAGACCCTCACCGCGAGCACCGCACCCGCCAATGACGACACCGTTCTGTTCGACGTGACGGGCCTGACCGCGAACACGTCGTACACCTTCAGCATCACCCCGGATTCCGGTGGCGCCTTCGTTCCGATGGCCGGGAAGTTCAAGACCGCACCGGTGCCGAACACGGGCGCCGCGGGTACGTCGCCCACCAAGGCCACGCTGGGCTTCGGCTCCTGTGCGCACAGCATCTCGACCTCCGTGTGGAGCCAGGTCATCGCGAACGACTGCGAGGGCTTCGTCATGCTCGGCGACACCCCGTACGCGGACCGGGGTGTCGCCCTGGGCAGCAGCCCCGATTCCTCTGCGGAAATCCAGAGGAAGACTCGCAAGACGCACCGGGAGTTCCTGGCAGCGCCCGGAATCGACAACCTGGTCAAGTCGATGCCGATCTGGGGAACGTGGGACGACCACGACTTCGCCGGCAACGACACCGACGGCCGGGCGCCCGCGAAGGTCGACTTCCGCAAGGCGTTCGTCGACTACCGTGCCAACGCGACCTTCGGCCACGGCGCCGGCGCCCAACTGCTGACCGGCAGGGGCACCGGTGAGGGCGTCTACACCTCCTTCCGGCGCGGCCCGGTCGAGGTGTTCCTCCTCGACCCGCGGTGGTTCGCCAACGCGACGACGGGGGTCTGCCTGGGAGCCGAACAGAAGGCCTGGCTGTTCAAGGCGTTGAAGGACAGCACCGCCAAGTTCAAGGTCCTCGCCTCGGGAATGACCTGGTACGACAAGGCCGGCTCCGAGAGCGACGCCTGGTCCACCTACACCGCGGACAGGAACGAGCTCTTCGAGTACATCAAGCGGGAGAACATCAAGGGCTGTGTGCTGCTCAGCGGGGACATCCACGTCTCCCGTGTCCTGAAGAACTACTACACGGCCGCGGACGGGGGCAAGGCCCTCGGGTACGACCTGTGGGAGTACGTCGTCAGCCCGCTGCACGACAGGACCGAGGCGGTCAAGCACAGCGACACGCCTACCGGCCATGTGCAGACCGTCGCCACGCCCCGCACCTTCCTCAAGCTGGAGGCCGAAACCAAGGGCGACGGCACGGGGACGCTGACCGCCACCTGGATCAACGAGGCGAACAGGACCGTGATGGGACCTTACGCCCTCACCACGACCCAGCTCGGCTACTAGCCCCGGCACCCGGTCGGGGGGGGGGGGGGGCGGGGGCCCCCCGCCCCCCCCCCCCCCCCCCCCCCCCCCCGCCCCCGCGG
>NZ_JBHYYB010000215.1:0-4456 GCF_042752535.1 Kitasatospora sp. NPDC059327
CTCACCAAGTAACACCCCCACAGCCCCACACCCCCGGGCCCACCACGACCACGCCGCTGCCCCACACCCCGGGACAGCGGCGTCGCCGCACCCCCCGACAGAAACCGCACCACCCACCCACCACCCCACGTCACGGTGCGACCGCCGTCCGATCCGGCTGGCGAAGCCGGGGGCGGAACCCTGGCCTGTCACGCCCTGTAGCGGTTTACTGGGAGGGACCAGGGCAGGAAAGGGAGGCCCGGCGATGGAATGTCCCCACCCCTCCGGCTTCCACGCCGAGGTCCGCCGGTACTACGCGGCCGCCGCGGCGGAGGTGTCCCGGCTGGTCCGAGCCGCTCCCGAGGACCGCTGGTCGGCGCCCACGCCGTGCCGGGCCTGGGACGTCCGCACGCTGGTCAACCACCTCACCGCCCAGCACCTCTGGGTCTGCCAGGCCGTGGCCGGCTACACCCCGGAGCAGATCGGCCGGCGCTTCGCGGGCGACGTCCTGGGCCGCAACCCGGTCGGCGTGTGGACGATGGCCGTCGACAGCGCCGTCCGCGCGCTGAACCGGCCGGGCGCCCCCGACCTCCTGGTGCACCTGCCGTACGGGGTCCGCGACCTGGGCGGGTTCGCGCGGGAGCTGACCGCCGAGACGGTCGTGCACAGCTGGGACCTGGCCCGGGCGCTCGGCGAGAGCGGCCGGCTGCCGCCGGACACCGCGCGGTACGCGTTCGCGGAGTTCCGGGGCTACCGCGACCTGACCGGCAGCGGCCAGTTCGACCCGTCGCGCGACGTGGTTCCCGGCGCCGACACCCAGGAGCGGCTGCTGGCCCTCACCGGCCGTGACCCCCAGTGGTCGGCCGAACGGATCTGACGCCTACCGCGCGAGCCGGCCCAGGAGCGCGGAGGCCGCCCCGATGCCGAGCACCGTCGCCAGCGCCAGCACCCCGAAGTCCAGCGGGAGGTGCGCGGGGGTGCCGATCAGCAGCCCGCGCAGCGCGTCGACCTGGTAGCTGAGCGGGTTGGCCTTGCTGACCGCCTGCAGCCAGCCGGGCATCAGGTCGACCGGGTAGAGGGCGTTCGAGGCGAAGAAGAGCGGCATGGTGATCGCCTGGCCGATGCCCATCAGCCGGTCCCGGGTGAGCACGATGCCGGCGATGGCCGTCGACAGGCAGGCGAAGAACGCCGATCCGAGCATCACCGCCGCCACGACGCCGAGCAGCCGCAGCGGGTTCCAGGTCATGGCGACGCCGAGCAGCGCCGCGAGCAGCACCACCACGGCGGCCTGCAGCACCGCCTTCACCCCGGCGGCGAAGGCCTTCCCGGTCACCAGCGCGGCGCGCGGGGTCGGGGTGACCAGCAGCTTGGTGAGGACGCCGGAGTCCCGCTCCCAGATGATCATGATGCCGTAGAAGATCGCGATGAACATCGCGGACTGGGCGATGATCCCGGGGGCCAGGAAGTCGAGATAGGGGATCCCGCCGGTCGGGATCGCCTTCAACCGGGTGAAGGTCTCGCCGAAAACCAGCAGCCAGAGCGCCGGCTGGACCGCCCGGGTGTACAGCTCGGTGCGGTCGTGGCGCAGCTTCTGCAGTTCGACCGCACACATCGCGGTCACCCGGGCCGGGACCACCCGCCACCCGGTGCGGGCCCGCGGGGGCACCAGCAGCAGGCCGAGGTCGGGGAGGTCGGCGGCCGCGGCGCGGCCGGCCGGTTCAGCCGACACGGCCGGCCGTGCGGCGGGTTCGGCGGACATCGTTGAAATCTCCTTCCGCGGTCTCGCCGCGGGACAGGCCGCGGCCCGAGAAGTGGCGGAACACGTCGTCCAGGCTCGGATCGGGCCGGCTCGGGTCCTGTTCCCGGACCCGCTCCTTCAGCTCCGCCGGCGTACCGAGCGCACGGATCCGGCCGCGGTCCATCAGGGCGATCCGGTCGCAGTGCCGCTCGGCCTCGTCCATGTAGTGGGTGGTGACCAGGACGGTCATGCCGGTGGCCCGGCGGATGGCGTCGACGCGTTCCCAGACGCCGGCGCGGGCGATCGGGTCCAGGCCGATCGTGGGCTCGTCCAGGACGAGCAGCCGGGGGGCACTGACCAGGGCCTGGGCGAGCTCCAGCCGGCGGACCATGCCGCCGGAGTAGGTGCCGGCCATCCGGTCGGCGGCCTCGGTGAGTTCGACGGCGGCCAGCGCCTGGGCGACCCGCTCGGCGCGCTCGGACCTCGGCACGTCGAAGACCCGGGCGAACAGTTCGACGTTCTCCCGCCCGGTCAGCCCCGCGTCGGCCGAGAGCTGCTGCGGCACGTAGCCCAGCAGCCGGCGGACCTCCGTCCGCTGCCGGGCCGCGTCGTGGCCGAAGACCCGGACCATGCCGGCGGCCGCCGGGAGCAGGGTGGTGATCGCCCGGATCGTGGTGGTCTTGCCCGCGCCGTTGGGCCCGAGCAGGCCGAACACCTCACCGGCGCGCACCGTCAGGTCGACCCCGTCCACGGCCTTCGTCCCGCCGTCCTTCCCCCTGCCACCGCCCTTCCCCCTCCCACCGCTCCGGTGGAAGGTGTACTCCAGCGCGCGGCAGACCACCGCGTCGGTCTCCCCCGGCGTCATCGCTCCGCCCTCCGTTCCCCGGCGCGCAGGCCGGTGGCGACGCCGCGCAACGCGGGCAGGGCGGCGGCCAGCGCCGCGCGGTCGTCGGCGGACAGCTCCGCCACCACCTCGCCGACCAGGGCCGTCCGCCGGGCCCGCCAGGCCGCCAGCCGTTCGACGGCCTCCCCGGTGGTGTACAGCAGGGCGGCCCGGCGGTCGGTCGGGTCCACCTCGCGGCGCAGCAGGCCCAGCGCGACCAGCTGGTTGACCAGGGTGGAGACCGAGTTGCCGGCCAGGCAGAGCTCCTCGGCCGCGTCCGAGACGCGCAGCCCCGGGGAGTCCGTGACCAGCCGCAGCAGTTCGACCTGCGCGCCGCGCAGCCGGGGCTCGGTCAAGCCCTCCCGCAGGCGTCGTCGTACCAGGCGCTGGATGCCGACGAGGAGGGTGGAGAACTCCTCGCCCAGTGCGGTGTCCGACGTGCTCGGGGCGTCCGAGGTCATACCTCCATGTTAGCTCTCAGTGAGAGGTATCAGTCCAGGGCCAGGACGCCGGAATCCGGTCCGGCCGGACGTTCAGGTCGGATTCACGCCAGTCCAACACCCCGGTGCGCTGGTGGACTTGGAGCCGAACCCGCGCCACCCACGGACAGGACCACCGGCATGCCCGAACACCACCGCCCCGCCCCGCGCCGGACCGGCGGCGGCGCCCCGCCACCACGCCGCCGGACCGGCGGTCTGCCCGCCGTCCTCGCCGTGACCACCGGCGTGTTCGCCATCGTCACCACCGAGATCCTGCCGATCGGACTGCTCACCCCGATCGGCGCCTCGTTCCGGATCTCCGACGGCACGGCCGGGCTGATGATGACGCTGCCCGGCCTGGTCGCCGCGGTGGCCGCGCCCGTCGTCACGGTGGCGGCCGGGCGGGCCGACCGGCGCACCCTGCTCTGCGGCCTGCTGGTGGTGCTGGCGCTCGCGGACCTGCTCACCGCGCTCGCCCCCGCCTACGGGGCCCTGCTGGTGGCCCGGGTCGCGCTCGGCGTGGTGATCGGGGCCTTCTGGTCGATCGGTTCGGGGCTCGCGCCGCGCCTCGTCCGGCCGGCCCGGCAGGCCCGGGCGAACACCGTGATCTTCACCGCCGTCCCGCTGGGCTCCGTCCTCGGCGTACCGGCCGGCGTGTTCCTCGGCTCGGTCGCCGGCTGGCGCGCGGCCTTCGCCGCGATGACCGCGCTCACCGTCCTGGTGCTGGTCACGCTCCTCGCCACACTGCCACCGCTGCCCCCGTCGGCCGGGACCGGCACCGACGTGCTGCGCGCGCTGCTCACCCGCCGGGGCACCCG
Source organism: Kitasatospora sp. NPDC059327 (assembly GCF_042752535.1). NCBI lineage: Bacteria > Bacillati > Actinomycetota > Actinomycetes > Kitasatosporales > Streptomycetaceae > Kitasatospora > Kitasatospora sp. NPDC059327. The sequence goes on from NZ_JBHYYB010000215.1 coordinate 3,898, forward strand.
CACCGGCCTCGTGGTGACCTTCCTGGTGGTGCCGGCCCACTTCGGCAGCTACACCTACGTCACCCCCTTCCTGGCGGAGGTCACCCGGATCGGGCCGGAACGGATCACCTGGCTGCTGCTCGCCTTCGGCGCCGCCGGTCTGCTCGGCAACGTCCTCGCCGGCGACCGGGCGGCGCGGGCGCCCGGTCCGGCGCTCGCCACCGCGGCCGGCCTGCTCGGCGGCGCGACCCTGCTGCTGCCGCTCGTGGGCACCTCCGGTCCGGGCGCCGCGGCGGTGCTGGTGCTCTGGGGTACGGCGTACGGCGCCGTCCCGGTCTGCTCGCTGACCTGGTTCCTCGCGGCGGCGCCGGACGCCCCGGAGGCGGCGGGGGTGGTGTTCACCTCGTCGTTCCAGGCCACCATCGCGCTCGGCTCGCTGGCGGGCGGCGCGGTGGTGGACCACGGGTCGACCACCGCCGTCCTGCTGCTGGGCGGCGCCGTCGCGCTCCTGGCGGCCGCCGCCGCCCGGGCGTTCGGCGGCCGGATCCGGCCCGACGCGGCGGACCGGATCCAGCGGGAC
>NZ_JBHYYB010000216.1:0-4439 GCF_042752535.1 Kitasatospora sp. NPDC059327
GACTTGGTGGAGGAGCGGGGCACGGTCCTGGAGACCCTGCGCCGGGGCGAGGGTGGTCCGGAGCGGCTGCTGACCGCGTTGTCCGCCGCCTTCGTCCAGGGCTTGCCGGTCGACTGGCCCGCGCTGCTGCCCGAGACGGGCGCCGGCCGTCCCCTCGATCTGCCCACCTACGCCTTCCAGCGTCAGCGCTACTGGGTGACGGCCGCCGACACCGCCTCGGCCGGGGCCGGCTGGGGCCAGTCCGCGATCGATCACCCGGTGCTGGGTGCCGCCGTCGACCTCGCCGGCGCGGCCGGGACGGTCTTCACCGGGCGCCTCTCGGCGTCCGCGCACCCCTGGCTCGCCGACCATGCCGTCCTCGGGTCGGTGATCGTGCCGGGCACGGTGTTCGTCGACCTCGCCCTGCGGGCCGGCGCCCGGCTCGGGCACGCCGAGATCGAGGAACTGACCCTGCACGCCCCGCTCCTGCTGCCCGACCGGGCCGACACCGGCGGCGGGGCGGATCCGGTCGGCGTCCTGCTCCAGGTCACGGCGGGCCCGCCCGACGAGGCCGGAGCACGGGCGATCACCGTCCACTCGCGGCCCGAGGACGCCCCCGCCGACGAGCCGTGGACCCGGCACGCCACCGGCACGCTCGCCGCGCCGGGCGCCGACGCCGCCGCGGCCGCCGCGCCGGACCTCACCACCTGGCCACCGCCCGGGAGCACCCCGGTCGCGATCGACGGCGGCTACCAGCGGCTGGCCGCGGCCGGGTTCGACTACGGCCCGGCGTTCCAGGGCCTGCGGCAGGTCTGGCGGCGCGGCACCGAACTGTTCGCCGAGGTCGAACCCCCCGCCGGGGCGCTCACCGACGCCGACCGCTTCGACCTGCACCCGGCCCTGCTCGACGCCGCCGTCCACGCGCTCGGGATCGAGGAGACGCCCACCGCCGCGCCCGGCGGGGCCCGGGTCGCCTTCGCCTGGCGCGGGGTCCGGCTGACCGCCACCGGGGCCTCCCGGCTGCGCGTCCGACTGGCGCCGGCCGGCGAGGACACGGTGTCGCTGCACCTGACGGACGCGACCGGGAGCGCCTTGGCCTCGGTCGCCGGCCTGACGGTCCGCCCGGTCACGGCCGAGCAGTTGCGGCCGGCCGGTGCGCCGCACCGTGACGCGCTGTTCCGGGTGGACTGGCGGGAGGTGGCGGCCGCATCCGGCCCGCCGCCGGTCTGGGCCGCGCTCGGCGCGGACGCCGCGGCGCTCGCCGACCGCCTGCCCCAGGCCCACCGCCCGGCCGCCCGGTACGAGGAGCCGTCCGACGTGCTCGCGCAGCCCGCCCCGGGGACGGTGGTGGTGTGCGTCGACGCGCGGCCCGCGAACGGGGAGGCCGTCCCGGCGCGGACCCGCCGGGTGCTGGAGTCGGTGCTCGCCCTGCTCCAGGGGTGGCTCCGGGACGACCGGTCCGACGGGGCCCGGCTGACGGTGGTCACGACCGGTGCGACGGCCGCCCACCCCGGTGAGCCCGTCCCGGACCTCGCGGCGGCCGCCGTCTGGGGCCTGGTGCGCTCGGCACAGTCGGAGCACCCCGGCCGCTTCGCGCTCGTCGACATCGACGGGCAGGACTCCTCGCTTGCCCACTGGCCGGCGGTGCTGGCCTCGTCCGAGCCCCAACTGTCCGTCCGGGACGGGGTGCTGCTCGCGCCCAGGCTGGTCCGGGCCACCCCGCCGGCGGTCGGAGCGACCTCGCTCGACCCGGCCGGCACCGTCCTGGTCACCGGTGCCACCGGCGGTCTGGGCGCCCTCGTCGCCCGGCACTTGGTGACGGCCCACGGCGTCCGCCGACTCCTGCTGCTCTCCCGACGCGGCACCGACGCGCCCGACGCGGCCGGGCTGCTCGACGAGCTCGCCGAACTGGGCGCCGAGGCCACGCTGGTGGCCTGCGACCTCGCCGACCGGACGGCGCTGACCGCCACCCTGGCCCGCGTACCTCGGGCCCACCCGCTGACCGCCGTGATCCACACCGCCGGCATCGTCGACGACGGTGTCATCGAGACCCTGACGGCCGGACAACTGGACCGGTCGCTGCGCCCGAAGGCCGACGGGGCGTTCCACCTGCACGACCTCACCCGGGACGCCGGTCTCGCCGCCTTCGTGCTCTTCTCCTCGGGCGCCACCACCTTCGGCGGGCCGGGTCAGGGCAACTACGCCGCCGCCAACGCCTTCCTCGACGGCCTCGCCCAGCACCGCCGCGCCCACGGGCTGCCGGCGATCTCGCTCGCCTGGGGTCTGTGGGCGGGCGCGCGGGGCATGGGCGGCCGGCTGAGCGAGGCCGACCTCGCCCGCTGGGCGCGGACCGGCGCCGTGGCGATGCCGCCGGAGGAGGCCCTGGGCCTGTTCGACCTCGCGCTCGGCGCACCCGACGCGACGCTCGTCCCCGCGCACCTCGATCTGGCGGCACTGCGCTCCCGGGCGGCCGTGCTGCCCGCGCTGTTCGGCGACCTGCTGGGCGCGGCGGCGCGCCGCCCGGTCCCGGGGACGCCGTCCCTGACCGGCCGGCTCACCGCGCTGCCGGCGGCCGAGCGCGAGCAGGCCGTGCTCGACCTCGTCCGGACCGAGGCCGCCGGCGCCCTCGGGCACCGCACCACCGACCCGGTGCACGCGACCCGCGCGTTCAAGGAGATCGGCTTCGACTCGCTGACCGGCGTCGAACTGCGCAACCGGCTCAACGCCGCCACGGGCCTGCGGTTGCCGTCGACCCTGGTCTTCGACCACCCCACCCCGGCCCGGCTCGCGGGCCACCTCCTGGGCCTGCTGGTGGACGGTGCCGCTCCGCCGGCCGACGCGGTGGCGCTGCCCGCCGCCCGCGGGGCGTCCGCGCCGGCCGACGGCGAGGACCCGGTCGTGATCGTCGGGATGGGCTGCCGGTTCCCCGGCGGGGTCGGGTCGCCGCAGGAACTCTGGGACCTGGTGGCCGCCGGCGGCGATGCCGTCGGCGCGTTCCCGCAGGACCGGGGCTGGGACGTGGCCTCGCTGTTCGACCCCGATCCGGAACGGCCCGGGAAGAGCTACGCCCGCACCGGCGGCTTCCTGGCCGCGGTGGCCGGGTTCGACGCGGAGTTCTTCGGGATCTCGCCGCGCGAGGCGCTGGCGATGGACCCGCAGCAGCGACTCCTGTTGGAAACCTCCTGGGAGGCGATCGAGCGCGCCGGGATCGACCCGGTCTCGCTGCGCGGCAGCCGGACCGGGATCTTCGCCGGTGTGATCGACAACGACTACGGATCCCGGCTCGACCACGTGCCGGACGAGGTCGAGGGCTACGTCGGCTACGGCAGTGCCAACAGCATCGCCTCCGGCCGGGTCGCCTACTCGCTGGGTCTGGAGGGGCCGGCGGTCAGTATCGACACGGCGTGCTCGTCCTCGCTGGTGGCGCTGCATCTGGCGGCGAACGCGCTGCGGTCGGGGGAGTGCGACCTGGCGTTGGCCGGCGGGGTGACGGTGATGTCGACGCCCGAGTTCTTCGTCGAGTTCTCGCGCCAGCGCGGGCTCTCGCGCGACGGCCGTTGCAAGGCGTTCTCGGCCGCCGCCGACGGGATGGGCGCCGGCGAGGGCGTCGGACTGCTGCTGCTGGAGCGGCTCTCGGACGCCCGCCGCCACGGGCACCACGTGCTCGCGGTGGTGCGCGGCTCCGCGATGAACCAGGACGGCGCGTCGAACGGCCTGTCGGCCCCCAACGGCCCGGCGCAGCAGCGGGTGATCCGGCAGGCGCTGGCGAGCGCGGGCCTGGGAACCGGCGAGGTGGACGCGGTCGAGGCGCACGGGACGGGGACCACGCTGGGTGACCCGATCGAGGCGCAGGCACTGCTGGCGACGTACGGGCAGGGGCGTTCCGAGGGCCGGCCGTTGTGGCTGGGGTCGGTGAAGTCGAACATCGGCCATGCCCAGGCGGCGGCGGGTGTCGCGGGCGTGATCAAGATGGTGATGGCGCTGCGGCACGGTGTGCTGCCGAGGACGCTGCACGTGGACGCGCCCTCGCCGCACGTCGACTGGTCCGCGGGGCAGGTCGAGCTGCTGACGGCCGACGTGCCGTGGTCCGCGGGCGACCGGGTGCGGCGGGCGGGCGTGTCGTCGTTCGGGATCAGCGGGACCAATGTGCACGTCGTGCTGGAGGAGGCACCCGAGCCCGAGCCCGAGTCTGCCGCTGTTTCGGTGTCGGTGCCCGGTGGTGTGGTGCCGTGGTTGCTGTCGGCGCGGTCGGGGCCGGCGCTGCGGGACCAGGCCGCGCGGCTGCGGGCCTGGGCGCTGGCCAACCCCGACATCGAACCGGGCGAGGTGGGCCGGGAGTTGCTCGTCGGCCGAACGCTCTTCGATCACCGTGCGGTGGTGCGGGGGCGGGATCTGGGTGAACTCGTTGCCGGTCTGGCCGAGGTGGCGGCGGCGGATTCGACGGCTGTGCGGGGTGCGGT
>NZ_JBHYYB010000217.1:0-4418 GCF_042752535.1 Kitasatospora sp. NPDC059327
CTGGGCCGCGGGGTCGGCCGCGCCCGCGCTCGTGCCGGGACCGGTGGTCGCCGTGCTGCCCTGCCCGGCCGCGGCCGCGGAACCGCCGGGCCCGCCCGCCGGGGTTCCCGAACCGCTGGAGCCACAGGCCGTCAGGACGCTCAGCAGCACCCCGGCCGCAGCCGCCGTCATCGTGCGACCAACCAGCTTCACAGCACTCTCCCTCGTACCCCGGTGTCCGTGGACCGCCAAGGAACCATAGCCTTGATCGCCCCGACCGCTCCCCCTGCCCCTCCCCCGGCCCGCGGCACTCCTGCGCGACGGCGGCCGAAGCGGCGGGGGACCGTCGGGGCTCCGGGGCGCGCCGCCGTCCACCCCGGTCCGCCCGGGGCTACCCTGGCGCCGTCGCCGCCGTCCCGCCCTTGAGGTCCTCATGGCCCCGTGGTTCCTGCTGTCCGCCGTCCCTCGGCTCGCCGGCTCGACGGTGCTCGGGGCCGCCCTCGGCACGGTCGTCGGCGTCCTGGCCGGCGTACCCCAGGGCGTCCTCGCCGGTATCGCCGGGGCCGAGACGATCTTCGTGGTGTCGGGGTGGGTCGTCCTGTGGCCCATGGACCCGGAGACCACCCGGCGCAACGTCCGGCGGGAGGAGTTCCGGCCCCTCGTCGAGGAACTCGCCGTCGTCGCGGCCGCGCTGTGCGGACTGGTCGGCATCGTGGTCCTGCTGCTGGTCGGCAAGTCCGACCCGGGCCACGCCGTGGCGGCGACGGCGCTCTGCGGGGTGTTCAGCGCCTGGGCGGCGCTCCACCTGATGTACGCCACCCGCTACGCGTACATCTACTACGGCCGCCCCGGCGGCGGGATCGACTTCAACACCGACGAGCCGCCCCGGTACAGCGACTTCCTCTACTTCAGCTACAACCTCGGCATGACCTATCAGGTCTCCGACACCAGCGTCTCCAGCAGTACGCTCAGGGCGGTCGTCCTCCGGCACTGCCTGCTGTCCTACGTCTTCGGCGCCAGCATCCTGGCCACCACGATCAGCCTGGTCGCCCAGCTCGTCCTGGGCTGAGCCCTCCCGGTCCCGGGGCACGCCGGTTCCGGCCGGGGTCAGCTCCCGGCCGGGGCCGGCAGGGCGTCCTCGGGGGCCAGCAGGGCGTCCGCGAGGGCGGTGCGGGCGTAGAGGACGGAGCGGCCGCTGCGGTGGGCGGTCACCAGGCCGGCGTTGCGCAGGGCCGTGAGGTGCTGGGAGACGCCGGCCGCGGACAGGCCGAACCGCTGGGAGAGCCGGGTGGTCGACGAGGGCGTGTCCAGTTCGGTCAGCAGCATCGTGCGGGAGCGACCGAGGACGGCGGCCACCGCGTCGGGCGAGGTGGTCGCGCGGGGCTCCCACAGGTTGCCGATCCCCCGTGCCGGGTAGGCGAGTTGGGGTGGATCGGGCGCCACCGAGCGGGTCAGCACCTTCGGCCAGGCGAACGCGGAGGGCACCAGCAGGAGCCCGGAACCCGCCTGGTCCCGGGTCAGCGCGCAGTGGCGGCAGACCAACCGCAGGGTGCCGTCGTCCCACCGGACGGACTCGTGCAGTTCGTTGAGGACATGGGCCGAGCCGTGCTCCGCCACCTGGCGGGCCCGGTGGACCACATCGGCTTCGAGGAGCCGCCGGATCCTGTCCCAGTAGGGCGCCAGGGCCAGCTCCCAGTAGGTCTCGATCTCGGCGACGACCTTCTCCAGCGCCTCCTCGGGAGCCTCGGACAGGATCCGGAACCGGGCGGACGGGCCGTGGTCGCGCTCGGCGGCCAGCATGCCGAGCTCGGTGCGCACGCGTTCGGGCTCGGTCCGCCGGATCGCGTCCAGCTCGGTGGCGAGGACGGGGAACGAGGTGGCGGGGGTCGGGTTGAGGAAGTCCGCGAGGTAGCCGCCGGCGGGCACCAGCTCGGCCAGCCAGCCGCGGTCGAGCCCCGCCTGGGCGAGCCGAGCCCGGACCTGCTCGGCCCAACGCCGGTGCAGCGGCGGCTCCTTCTCCCGGCGCAGCAGCCGGAAGCTGGTGACGACCTCCCACATCGGGGAGATCGCGAAGCGGGTCTGCGCCAGGTCGGCCGTGGAGAACGTCAGTCCCGATTGCATGCCGTGCCGCCCTTCGGACACCGTTGGATTCGGTCCGAGCCTAAGTCCTGCCGGGCCCGCGCCGCCGACCTGGTCCGCCCGCCCGCCCCGCGCCGACGGCGCGCCCGACCGGGCGGACGGGCGAGGGGCGAGGAGCTGGCGGCCGGGCCGGGGCGGAAAGGGCCGGGAGGTGGCAAAACCGGAAATCCTTCGGGCCCGTCGCGCCCCGGGCCGCGGGGAGCCGGCCACGCGGCGGCCGCACCCAACCGCGCTGCCCCCCAGTGACCTTGGAGAATCCGGCCGGCCCGGCGGGCCGGCGCCGGACCGGCGCCGCCCGGACGGGGCCGTGGCGGAAAACGATCCCGTGTGACGCAGGTCACCTTGGGGGCGGTCCGGCCGGCCGGTAGTTTCCGTACCGATCTTCGTTGTTGATCCACATCTGGGGCGGGGCGGATGTGTGTCGGCGTCACTTCCCTTTTCCACCACGTGGAAGAGGGCTCTGCGGTGACGCGTCGCGCCGGTTCGACGGTGCCGCGGTGGTATCCGGAACGTCCCGCGCCGTCCCGACCTTCTGACAGATCGATCCCAAGGACCTGACATGATTCGCAAGGGGCAACGCCCGGGCTGGAAGGCGGGGCTCGTCGCCTCCGCCGTGACCGCGGGTGCGCTGACCGTCGCCTCCGGCGCTCCGGCCGGTGCGGTGGTGGGTGATCCGACGGCCGACGGCGCCTACGGGTTCACCGTCCGCCTGGACATCGGGGCCAACGCCCGCGCCTGCACCGGTGCGCTGGTGGACCGGCTCTGGGTGGTCACCGCCGCGAGCTGTTTCTCGGACGACCCCGCGCAGCCGACCACGCTCGCCGCGGGCGCGCCGAAGTGGAAGACCACCGCCACCGTCGGGCGCAGCGACCTGACGACGACGGCGGGCCAGGTCTCGCAGGTCGTCGAACTGGTGCCCCGTCAGGACCGGGACCTCGTGATGGCACGGCTGGCCACCCCCGTGTACGGGGTGACGCCGCTCGCCGTGGCGACCACCGCGCCGGTGGGCGCGGAGAGCCTGCGCGTTCCCGGCTTCGGTCGTAGCGCGGACGAGTGGTCGCCGACCAAGCTGCGCTCCGGGGTCTTCACGGTGGACGCCGTGCAGGCCACCACCGTCGCCAGCACGGGCGTGAACGGCGCGGCCGTCTGCAAGGGCGACACCGGCGCGCCCGCCGTGCGGGAGAAGAACGGCAAGGCCGAGCTGGTCGCGGTCAGCAGCCTGTCCTGGCAGGGCGGCTGCTACGGCACGCCGGCCACCGAGACCCGGACCGGCGCCGTCAGCAGCCGCACCGATGACCTCGCGAGCTGGATCCGGCAGCTGTGCGACCGCCGCTCGGCGGCCGTGAACGAGGTCGGCACCGGCCGGCTGCGCTGGGCGGACTTCGACGGCGACGGCCGGCCGGACTACCTGACCGTCGAGGACGACGGCTCGGTGACGGCCTGGCTGAACCACGGCGGCGACCCGGTCAGCAACACCGGCTGGCAGGGCCTGGGCAAGGTCGCCACCGGCATCACCAACGACCGCAGCCGCGTCCGCTTCGCCGACTTCGACGGCGACGGCAAGGCCGACTACCTGGTGATCAACTCCGACGGCTCGGTCTCGGCGTGGCTGAACCGCGGCGGCGACCCGGCCGGCGGCGCCGGCTGGCAGGGCATCGGCAAGGTCGCCACCGGCGTCACCACCCGCCAGGACCAGGTCCGCTTCGCCGACTTCGACGGCGACGGCCGCAGCGACTACCTCGTCGTCGCCGACGACGGCTCGGTGTCGGTGTGGCTGAACCGCGGCGGCGACCCGGCCGGCGGCGCCGGGTGGCAGGGCCAGGGCAAGATCGCCACCGGCATCACCAACGACCGCAGCCGCGTCCGCTTCGCCGACTTCGACGGCGACGGCAAGGCCGACTACATCCTGTTCGACGCCGACGGCTCGGTCTCGGTCTGGGCCAACCGCGGCGGCGACCCGGCCGGCGGCGCCGGCTGGCAGGGCCTCGGCAAGATCGCCGGCGGTATGACCTCCGACCGGGGCAACGTCTTCCTGACCGACTTCGACGCCGACGGCAAGGCCGACTACCTGTGGAACCAGGGTGACGGCAGCACCCAGGCGGCCCTCAACAAGGGCGGCGACGGCCGCGGCGGCTGGGCCATGATCGGCAAGGTCGCCAGCGGCGCCTGATCGACTCACGCGGGTGGGGCCGGTGACCGGATGGTGACGCTGTTGGTTAATTCGGGCCCTGCTTCGCCCCGCCGACTGGTTGGTCGGCGGGGCGAAGCGCTGCGAAGTGGCTGGTTCGGGTGCGGGCTCG
>NZ_JBHYYB010000218.1:0-4418 GCF_042752535.1 Kitasatospora sp. NPDC059327
AGCCAAGCCATCCACACCATCACCGGCACCGGCGGCATGGTCTCCCTCACCCACCCCCTCGACCGCGCCCACGCACTCATCACCCCCTGGCACGAGCGCATCTCCGTCGCCGCCGTCAACGGCCCCACCACCGTCGTCGTCAGCGGCGAGAGCGAGGCCCTGGCGGAGCTGGTCGCGGCCTGCGAGCGCGAGGGCGTCCGGGCCCGGGTGATCCCGGTGGACTACGCCTCGCACTCCGCGCAGGTCGAGCGGATCCGCGAGCGGCTCGCCGAGCTGCTGGCCGGGGTGCGGCCGACGGCGAGCAGGGTGCCGCTCTTCTCGACGGTGACCGGCGACTGGCTGGACACCACCCTGATGACCGGCGACTACTGGTACCGCAACCTGCGGCAGACCGTGCTCTTCGAGACCGGGGTGCGCGCGCTCGCCGCCCAGCGGTACCAGGTCTTCCTGGAGGTCTCGCCGCACCCGGTGCTGACCCTGCCGGTCCTGGACGGCGCGGCGGCCGCCGACGCGCCCGACGTGCTGGCCACCGGCACCCTGCGGCGCGACGAGGGCGGCCTCCCCCGGCTGCTCACCACGGCGGCCGAGCTGTGGGTGCGCGGAGTGCCGGTCGACTGGAGCGCGGTGTACGCGGGCAGCGGCGGGAGGCGGATCGAGCTGCCGACCCACCCCTTCCGGCGGCAGCGCTACTGGTTGAGCGCCGACGCTCCCGCCGGCACCGGCGCCGAGGGCGACGACAGCGCGTTCTGGCGGCTGGTCGCGGACACGGACCTGGCCGCGACGGCCCGCACCCTGGCGGTGGACGCCGGCTCGCTGGGCCAGGTGCTGCCCGCGCTGAACGCCTGGCACCGCCGGCAGCAGGAGAGTTCGGCGCTGGAGTCCTGGCGCTACCGCGTCCAGTGGCAGCGGCTGCCCACACCCGCACACGACGCGTTCGGCGGCCGCTGGCTCCTCGTGGTGCCCGCCGGGCACCACGAGGACGCCGCCGTGGCGGCGCTGGCCGAGGCACTGGGCCGGGGCGGCGCCGAGGTGCGCACCGTCGAGCTGGGCGAGCGGGAGGTGGAGCGCTCCGCCGCGGCCGAGCGGCTGGCCGCCGCGACGACCGGCCCGGACGGCGCCGAGGGCCTCACCGGCATCCTGTCGCTGCTCGCGTCGGCCGGTGCGCCGCACCCGGCCCACCCGGCGCTGCCCACCGGCGCCGCGCTCACCCTGGCGCTGATCCAGGCGCTGGGCGACCTGGGGGTGGACGCGCCGCTCTGGTGCGCCACCCGGGGCGCGGTGTCGGTCGGCGTCGGCGACCCGCTGACCGCACCGGACCAAGCGCTGGTCTGGGGCACCGGCATGGTCGCCGGGCTGGAGCACTCCGCGCGCTGGGCCGGCCTGGTCGACCTGCCGCCGGTGCTCGACTCGCGGGCCCTGGACGCCGTGCGGGCGGCGCTGACCGGCGCGACCGGCGAGGACCAGCTGGCGGTCCGCCCGGCCGGTCTGTACGCCCGCCGGCTGGTCCGCGCCCCGCGCCCCACCGTGCCGCGCCGCGCCTGGCGGCCCCGCGGGACCGTCCTGGTCACCGGCGGCACCGGCGCGCTCGGCCCGCACCTGGCCCGCTGGCTGGCCCGGGGCGGCGCCGAGCACCTGGTGCTGCCCGGCCGGCGCGGCGCGGACGTGCCCGGAGCGGCCGAGCTGACGGCCGAACTCGCCGAACTGGGCACCCGGCTGAGCCTGCCGCAGTGCGACGTGGCCGAGCGCGAGGAGGTCGCCCGCCTGCTGTCCGACCTGGAGGAACGGGGCGAGCCGGTCACCGCCGTCTTCCACGCCGCCGCCTACATCGAGCTGGCGCCGCTGGACGTCGTCCCGGTCGACTCCTTCGAGCGCGTGGTCGCCGCGAAGGCCGCCGGCGCCAAGCACCTGGACGAGCTGCTGGACCGCGAGCTGGACGCGTTCGTGCTGTTCTCCTCGATCGCGGGCGTCTGGGGCAGCAGCAACCACGCCGCCTACTCGGCGGGCAACGCCTACCTGGACGCGCTCGCCGAGGCCCGCCGAGGCCGCGGACTGACCGCCACCGCCGTCGACTGGGGCGTGTGGAAGGCGGCCAACCCGTGGGCCGAGCGGGAGACCCTCGACGAGGCCGACTTCCACCGGGTGCAGCGCCAGGGCCTGCCGCTGATCGACCCCGAGCCGGCGGTCACCGCGCTGCAGCACGCGCTGGACGACGACGAGACGGTCATCGCCCTGGCCGAGGTGGACTGGGCGCAGTTCTCGGCGGTCTTCACCTCCGTGCGGCCCAGCCGCCTGCTGACCGGGGTGCCGGAGGTCCGTGCGCTCGCCGGGACGACGGCCGCGCCGGCCGCCACCCCGGCCGCCTCGGTGCTGCGCGAGCGGCTGGCCGGGCTGCCGGAGGCCGAGCAGACCCGGGTGGTGCTCACCCTGGTGCGCGGCCACGCGGCCGAGGTGTTGGGGCACGGATCGGCGGAGGCCGTACCGGCCGCCCGGGCCTTCCAGGAGCTGGGCTTCGACTCGCTGACCGCCGTAGAGCTGCGCAACCGGCTCAACGCGGCCACCGGCCTGCGGCTGCCCGCCACCCTGGTCTTCGACTACCCGTCGGCCGGGGTGCTGGCCGAGCTGATCCGCTCCTCCCTGCTCGGTGAGCGCTCCGACCCGGCCGACGGCCCTGGCGTGCGGACCGCAGAACCGGACGAGCCGATCGCGATCGTCGCGATGGGCTGCCGGCTGCCGGGCGGGATCAGCACGCCGGAGCAGTTGTGGCAGCTGCTGGTGGAGGGCGGTGACGTGGTGTCCGAGTTCCCGGTCAACCGCGGCTGGCCGCTGGACACCCTGTTCGACCCCGACCCGGACCGGCCGGGTACCTCCACCACCCGCCACGGCGGCTTCCTGCACGACGCGGGCGACTTCGACGCCGAGTTCTTCGGCATCTCACCGCGCGAGGCGCTCGCGATGGACCCGCAGCAGCGCCTGCTGCTCGAAACCTCCTGGGAGGCGCTCGAACGCGCCGGCATCGACCCGGTGGCGTTGCGCGGCAGCAGCACCGGGGTGTTCACCGGCGTCAACTACCAGGACTACGCGGCCGCGGTGGCCCAGTCCGCGGAACACGAGGGCCACCTGCTGACCGGCAGCGCGGCCAGTGTGGTCTCCGGCCGGGTGGCCTACACGCTCGGCCTCGAAGGCCCGGCGATCACCGTCGACACGGCGTGCTCGGCCTCGCTGGTGGCGCTGCACCTGGCCGCCCGGGCGCTGCGCGCCGGCGACTGCTCGCTCGCGCTGGTCGGCGGCGTGGCGGTGATGTCCACGCCGGGCGCGATCCTCAGCTTCTCCCGCCAGCGCGGGCTGGCGGCGGACGGCCGCTGCAAGGCCTTCGCGGACGCCGCGGACGGGATGGGCATGTCCGAGGGCGCCGGCGTGGTGCTGGTCGAGCGGCTCTCCGACGCGCGGCGCAACGGCCACCCGGTGCTGGCGGTGCTGCGCGGCTCGGCGGTCAACCAGGACGGCGCCAGCAACGGCCTGGCCGCCCCCAACGGCCCCTCGCAGCAGCGGGTGATCCGCGCGGCGTTGGCCGACGCCGGCCTGCGGGCCGCCGAGGTCGACGTGGTCGAGGCGCACGGCACCGGTACCACGCTGGGCGACCCAATCGAGGCCCAGGCGCTGCTGGCCACCTACGGGCAGCAGCGGCCGGCCGAACTCCCCCTGCTGGTGGGCTCGGTGAAGTCCAACGTCGGGCACACCCAGGCCGCCGCCGGGGTCACTGGGGTGATGAAGGCGGTGCTGGCGATCCAGCACCGCCTGGTGCCCGCGACTCTGCACGTCGACCGGCCCTCCGGCAAGGTCGACTGGTCGGCCGGCGCCCTGTCGCTGGTCACCGAGCCGGTGCCGTGGCCGCGAACGGACCGCCCGGCCCGGGCCGGGGTGTCCTCGTTCGGCATGAGCGGCACCAACGCGCACGTGATCCTGGAGGAGGCCCCGGCCGCCGACCCCGCGCCGGTGACGCGGGACGCTCCGGACGAACCGGTCGCCTGGCTGCTCTCCGGCCGCACCGAGCAGGCCCTGGACGACCAGTTCGACCGGCTGGCCGAACGGCTGTCCGACCGGGACGCCGCCGCGTCGGCCGTCGCCCGGACGCTGGCCGGACGGACCGCCTTCGAGCACCGCGCGGTGCTGGTCGGCGACCGCGAGCAGCTGCGGACCGGCCTCGCGGGCGGAGCCGCGCACCTGGTGCGCGGCCGGGACACCGCGGACGGGCGCACGGTCTTCGTCTTTCCCGGCCAGGGTTCGCAGTGGGCCGGTATGGCCGCCCCGCTCCTGGACACCGAACCCGTCTTCGCCGAGCGGATCGCGCAGTGCGAGCAGGCCCTGGCCCCGCACGTCGACTGGTCCCTCACCGAACTCCTGCGCGAGGGCGAACCGTT
>NZ_JBHYYB010000219.1:0-4392 GCF_042752535.1 Kitasatospora sp. NPDC059327
GACTGGACCATCGGGTAGAAGGTGAACCCGAGGATGATCAGGAGGGCGGGTGCCACGGACAGCCAACCGGCCAGGGCACCACGGGAACGCCACCGCCGAGACCGGGGCCGCGGTCCGTGCCTGGACAGGCGGGCGGAGGCGGGGCGGACCGTGCGTGCGGCGCCGTCGGGTGGGGCACCTACCGCGGCCGTGGCGCCAGGGGGGTGTTCGGTGGAGGAGGTCATGAGCGCCGTCCGTGGTCCGTCGTATCCTGCCGCCTTCCGCTACTCCTTGCCGAGGGCTTGGCCGACCGCCTCGTCGATGGTCTTGAGCGCCTTGTCGACGGGTGCCTGGCCGTTGACGCCGGCCACGATGTTGGCCTTCTGGGCGTCCCAGCGGGCCTGGAAGGCGTGCCGGTCCTGGAGCAGCAGATCGGGGGTGTTGCGGCCGAGCTGTTCGAAGATGGCGTTCCAGTTCGGGTCGGCCTTGGCCTTGCCGTCGACGGTGGCCTTAACGGCCGGGTCGACCTTGCTCAAGTCGTAGGGGAAGATGCCGTAGTACTCCATGTACTGGGCACTGCGCTCGGGCGAGGCCAGCCAGCGCATGAACGCCCCCGCGCCGGCGAGGTTCTTGCCCGCCGCGCCGGCGACCAGGCTCTGGCCGCCGACCATCGAGCAGCCGCTCTTGGGGCCGGCCGGCATCGGGGCGACGGCCCACTTGCCCTCGGTCTTGGCGCCGCCGAGCTTGATGTTGGCGATGACGGACTGGTTGAACGGGAACATCGCGATGTCGCCGCTGATGAAGCCGTTGAGGGCGCTGGTCCCGGTGGGCGAGATCTTGTCGGCGTAGAAGGACTTCATGTAGTCCATCGCGGTGCGCCCGGCCTCGGTGTTCTGGGTGGAGGTCTTGAAGTCGGGTGAGGTGAGGGAACCGCCGGCCTGGCAGAGGAAGCTCTCCCAGACGGAGTTGATGGCGTTGAGGTGGTCGTCCATGCCCTTGAACTGCAGCCCGTTGACCTTCTTGCCGGCGGCCGCGGACTTGGTGGTGATGGCGGCGGCGGTGGACTTCAGCTCGTCCCAGGTCCTGGGCGGGGCGCTGAACCCGTACTGCTGGAGGATGTCGGTGCGGTAGAGCAGCACACCGACGTCGAAGGAGAGCGGGACGCCGTAGGTCTTGCCGTCGTACGTGTTCACCTTGGCGAGGGGGAGGAACCTGTCTGTGTCGGCGGCGGTGTAGCCGAGCTTGTCGAGCGGGGCGAGCGCACCGGACTTGAGGTAGTCGAGGTCCAGGCCGTTGTTCATCAGCCACACGTCCGGGCCCTTGCCGGCGGCGACGGCCTGCTTGATCTTGTCGCGGCCGTCCTTCCACTCCAGCAGGGTGAGCTCGACCTTCACCTTGCCCTGGGAGGCGTTGAACTCCTCCACCAGCGCCTTGACCTTGCTGTCCTGGCCGATCCAGTAGGGCATCGACCAGAACGTGACGGTGGTCGGCCCGGCCGAATCGGAGGACCCGCTGCCGGAGGCGCAGGCAGAGGCGGCCAGCGCGAAGGCGGACGCCAGCGAGACGGCGGCGACGAGTCTACGGCGGAATGGTGCCATGGGTGGGACTCCTTGTGCTGCGCGGGCTACGGCCGGGCCGACCGCCCCGGGAACCTGTGGGGGGTGGAGAGGGTGAGCTCCCGCGACGGATCGGTGCGGCGCAACATCGGCGCAGCAGATGGAGCTGTGGCGAAACATATGCGATATACGAAAGTAGCGCTAGGTGTGTTGCCGTTTCGTTTTCGCGGCGACATCAGATTTCTGCCGACAGGGCCGGCCGTCGCCCCGGCGGGATCCGGCCCGCGCCCATCGGGGCCGACCTCGACCCGCTCTCCGGCGCGCTGACGCTGTCGAGGGCCCGCCCCGCCCCCGCGTGGTACAGGGGGTGGGGCGGGCCCTCGCCCGTGAGGCTGCCTGTACCGGGCGGACCCGAGACGCAATCGGGGCCGTCGCCGACGGCTGCCGTCTCGGGGTGGGGCTGGAACTCCCGGGTCGGCATGCCCCGGTCGGGACGGCCCCTGGAGCGTCCCGACCAGGCGGGTCCGCCGGCTACGGTGTCCGGGGTGTCACGTGCAGACGGGCGGCTTCGGGGACGAGTGAACGGTGTAGAGGCTGGGCTGTCCCTTGGCGTCGTTCATCATCGGTATGGCGATCGTGTCCTTGGCCGTCCAGGGAAGATGACTGCGGCTGAACGTCCAGTTCCCGGTGATCTTGGTGGCGGCCTTGGAGAGCGTGACCCAGCCGTACTCCCCGGGGCGCACCTTTCCGCTCATCTGGTTTCCCACGGCCTGCGAACCGGACCAGACCTTTTTGAAGGAGAACTTCACCTTCACGCTGACCTTGGCGACCAGTGACGACAGTGCGCCGGTCTCCATTCCCAGCTCAATCTCCGTGCCTATTTCGTGGGACCATCCGTTCGTGTTGGTCACCGTGAATGTATGGGTGGCGTCCTCCGGGCCGTCGTTGCGCCAGGCCACCGACTCGCAGGATTCCGGCAGCATTTCCGCGGGGGATTCCGATTCCATGTCCCAGGAGCATTCATCCTTGTACTTCTGGCATATCTTGGTCGCGTAGGTGATGGCAATTTCCCGCAACCCGCGCACGGGAGGCTGCTCGTCGCCGAAGGGGGCCTTCCACGACTGCTCCTCCTTTCCGTCACAACCGGTCAGCCACGTTGCCGACCCGACCGAAGTCTTGGATTCGTAGGGTGCGAGGCACATCGATGTGCCCACGTTTCGGAACATGAACCCGGTGGGCGTGGGATGAGCTATCCAGTCCTGCCAGGTGCTGGAACCGCAGGACAGCAAGGACACCGGTGCATGGTCCCAGAAGCCTCGGGCCGTCAGGCACGTGCCCAGCGAAATGTTCTGGATCCGGAAGGTTCCTTCGTCCCAGTTCGGGGTCAGGCGCCAGGCCATGTTCGGACCGTCGTGAACGCGCGCCAACCTGATCTGGTTCAACGTGGTTCGCTGGGTGTCCACACTCAGCGTGTACCCCTCCTTCAGGAACAGCCGCGTGCAGTACATGCTCTCCGAGGCCGGGCAGGGGTTGCCCAGGATGGCCGCGGCGTGGGCCGTGCCGCTCGCCATGGGAGTGACGGATATGCCGACGGAAAGGAGTGCTGTCACCAAGGACATGAGCAGCAGTCTCAAGACACCGGATCGAACTCTCGGGGAATACGGATGCATGATTTCCTCTCTCGATGGGACGAAACCGTGGCCGGTCCGGGGCGCACGGCTGCCCGGGACGGGCGGGCCGAGGGTGCCGCAGGCGGCGGGAGGGCAGCGCTGCCCGGTGTCCGAACGCGACGGGGCCGCGCTTTTCGGGATCCGTCGGCCGCGCGACGGCGTGATGCCCCTCGCCACAGCCGCACGGCCTCCGGAGTCCGAGAGCCCTCGGGAACCCGCCGGACGGAGCGCCGGCCATGCCGGGATCGGCAGCCGACGACCGGCCGCTCGACCGTTCCCGGTGGCCCGCCCCACCGGATCCGGCACGAATGATCGCCACGGATCCCACGGGGTGTCATGGACCCTCAAGGCCACGTAGGCACGCTATGCGAATTGGGGTGGTTACCTTCAAGTACCCCTACTTCCCTTCGGGAAGGTGCGAGTTGAAGCACCCGGGTGTCCTCGCGGACGCCGGACAGGGCTCGTAGGCAATACCGTGACGGACAGGGCCGCGCCGCGTCACCACCGTTCGACCGCGCCCGTGGCCGCCGAGCGGGACGGCGGCCACGGGCGCATCGGTCGGCGGCCGATGGAGACTCTTTTGCCGCCACCCCGGCCGCGGACTCGGCCCGGGGGGCCGGTGCCGAGGGCGGAGGCCGACCGCTCGACGATGTCGCCGGAGCGGGTGAACGCGAGGTTCACCGCTTACCGCGAGCTGTTCCCTACGCAGGTGAGGAGCACCGACCCGGCGCCGGCGGACGAGGAACCGGCGACCGGATGCTCCACTGGCGGGCGCCGGACCGGGCCCGGGTACCCGCCGGTCGCCCTGGTCGCCACCGGCGCCGGGCCGGTGGCGCCGGCCAACCGGCAGCAGGCTGTGGCGGACCTGGGACGCGGCGACCGGCGCGGCACCTGGTGGATCCACCCGGTCGGACAGCGTGGACGGGCACGGCCGGCGCGAGTACGAGGACGCGGCGCCGGTCGTCGCCACCACCTTCACCTGTTGGGCCGAGCACGGCCCGATCGGCCCGGTGTGGCGGCGTCTGCCGGTAGCGGCTGACCCCGGACGACGACCGGGGTCAGGGGTGGCGCGGAGCGTCAACCAGGGGTGGATGTGCCCCTTCGTTCAGCGGTGGAGTTCGGTGAGGAGGGGTTCGAGCGCGGCGACGAGGTCGTCGGCCGTGGCGGAGCCGTTGCCCTCGAACTCG
>NZ_JBHYYB010000220.1:0-4323 GCF_042752535.1 Kitasatospora sp. NPDC059327
ATCCAGGCCTGGATCGACACCTGGAACCAGAACCCGAGACCGTTCACCTGGACCAAGACCGCCGACGAGATTCTCAAATCCCTCGCCGACTATCTTGCCAAGATCAAGCCGACCACCCCATCATCTGGGTAGAACTTACCCTCGTGATTTGCGGCGCATCACACTAGATTGCGCTGTTCCTTCCTCCGTGCGTCATCTTCCCGTCTGGCCGTTGCTCCGATACCAGGGGTTCCAGTGTGAGGGTGTGCTCCAGGTCCCATTGCTGGGTCGGGCCGGGCCTGTCCCAGCCGACATGCTGTGCGCGGCCCCGTTCGGCGAGGTCTTCGCCCTGGATGGCGACGCTGCCCGTTCGGCGCCAGCAAGCGTCTGGCCGGACTTCACGTGGTGCCTGGTCAGGATGATTCACTGTCGCCACTCCACGGGCAGGACAGGGGACTATCCCGGGTCGATCTCCTCCAGGGCGGCCCTTGCGTTCGGCGGATCGCGACCAGCCCCCGTGACCGGCACGCCCCCGACCTGGTACTATCCGGCACGGACCCGGAGGGGACCTGACTGTCGGTCATCTCGCCGACACGAGACACTCCGTCAACGTACGAGAATGTCCCGGTGAGCATTTGGGAAACACTCAGTTGGACTGAGGACGGCCAGGAGCACCGTGTTCGGTGGCGGTCCGAGAACGGAACGCCGGCCCCGAAACGGGTAGTCGTCGCCGACGATCAGATGAAGGCCGATACAGCCTTCCGTCTGGCCTGCGAGGGCACGGCGTTACTGTGGCGCGGCGACTACCACAATGCGCGGCAGCTCCTGTCCGCGATGAAGCGGCGCGCCGCCCGTAAACCACCGCGACCAGGTTCGACCCCTACGGAGACCTTCCACCTCCACCGCCAGGCACAGTCCCGGCACGCCCGGGTCCTCGGCATGCTGGTGGTGCCGGTGGACGACGGGCACGCCGTCGCGCTCCGCCGGTCGCCCGACGTGCGAAGCGCCTGCATCGAGGCATATGGGCCCGCGGAGGAGCCCTATGTCGTTGCGCTGCGCGAGCTGCTGGGCGTCATCGGTGCCCACGAGTGGTCCCGCAGAGGGGTCCCGGTTCCGGCACTCGGGGACCGGATCTATCCACGCTACGGGGTCTTCTCCCCGGTCCGCGGCGAGTACGTCGACCTGGTAGCCCGGGCCCCGCTGCCCTCGGCCGCGTCGGCGTTCGACATCGGCACTGGCACCGGCGTCCTTGCGGCCCTGCTCGCCCGGCGCGGTGTACGGCGGGTCGTGGCGACCGATCAGAGTACGAGCGCGCTGGCGTGCGCCCGCGAGAACCTGGCGCGGCTGGGGCTCGCCGACCGCGTCGAGGTGCTGGAGGCGGACCTCTTCCCACCCGGGCGCGCACCGCTGACGGTGTGCAACCCACCGTGGGTCCCGGGCCGGCCGACCTCCCCTATCGAGTACGCGGTCTACGACCAGGGAAGCCGGATGCTCCGAGGGTTCCTCGCGGGGCTGAGCGGTCATCTGCTGCCGGGGGGCGAAGGCTGGCTGATCCTCTCGGACATCGCCGAGCGACTCGGGCTGCGCTCGCGTGCCGAACTGCTTGAGCTCATCAAGGGCGCGGGCCTGCGGGTCGTGGCGCGGCTCGACACCCAGCCCGCCCATCCGCGCAGCCGCGACACCGACGACCCGCTGCATGCGGCACGGGCATCGGAAGTGACCTCGCTGTGGAGACTCGCGCCCGCGCCGGTCTCCACCGCCGGCTGATCCGCATCACAACGGGGCGGGGGCGTCCCTGAAGAGGCCCCCGCCCCTCGTTCACCGGAGCACGGCCTGCTCCGAGCGCCAGTTTCCGAACAGGTCCGGGCCGAGCAGGTTCAGACAGGCCTCCAGCTCCGCGGTGATGCTCTGCAGGTCCCCCTCGGCCTTGCGGAACCAGATTCGTGTCGCGACCCGCCCGATCGCCCCGAACGTCGCCACGAGGACGCGTGGACGCGGGTCCGTCTCCGGGTCGAGTCCCTCGCGCCGCGAGATGACCTCGACCAACTGGTCTTCCATGTCCTCGGTCCGTCGCAGATGCTGCGCCAGGAGGCCCGGCGTCCGCTCGATGAGTTGCATCATCGACATGTGCAGAGCCGGGTCCACGCCGTCCAGTTCGCCACTGTGGACCTGTTCCAGGACGGTGCGGAACGAGCCGCGCATCGCATGCAGGGGGTTCTCGTTCCCCGGGCGTGCCTCCAGCGCCGCAAGGAAGGCCTTGTCAATGGCGGTGATCGGGCTCAGTGCCACCTCCTCCTTGCTCGCGAAGTACCGGAAGAAGGTGCGCTGGGAGACGTCGACCTCCTCGGCGATCTGGTCAACGGTCGTGTTGTCGTAACCCTGGAGGATGAACAGCCTCAGGGCCTCCCGGGCGAGTTCGTCACGAGTGTTCTGCTTCTTTCGCTGGCGCCTCCCGGTCTGGGACGGCGCTGACGCCACCTGCTCCGTCTGCGGCACGGCCGCTCCTCCCTGTTTCCTTCTGATGGCACATCATCTCCAGCCTAAGCCACGGCAGCAGTCGCTGACTCGTGCGTGTCGTTGACAAGTGTCAGCCACTGACATAGCGTCACGCCATGTGCTCGTCCGAGTACTGATCGGCCATGTACTACCACTGCAGCACAAGGGTTCTGATGATGATTCAGAAAGAAGACTCTGCGCCGGCTACCGTTCAGGGCATCCCGCCGAAACTGCGAGGAAAGCCGTGGCCGACCCTGGTGGCGGTAGCCGTTGGCGTGATGATGGTCGCGCTCGACAGCACGATCGTCGCCATCGCCAACCCGGCGATCCAACAGGACCTGCATGCCTCGCTCGCTGACGTCCAGTGGATCACCAACGGCTACTTGCTGGCCCTTGCTGTCTCACTGATCACCGCGGGCAAGCTCGGAGACCGGTTCGGACACCGGCAGACCTTTCTTATCGGCATCGCCGGCTTCATCGTGACATCGGCCGCCATCGGCCTCTCCGGCAGCGTGGCGCTGATCGTGCTGTTCCGGGTCCTCCAGGGTCTGTGCGGCGCCCTCATGCAGCCTGCGGCGCTCGGCCTGCTCCGGATCACGTTCCCACCGGAGAAGCTGAACATGGCATTCGGCATCTGGGGCGGGGTGGTCGGCATTTCCACGGCGGCCGGCCCGATCGTCGGCGGCGCGCTGGTCGAGCACGTCAGCTGGCAGTCGGTCTTCTTCATCAACGTGCCGGTCGGCCTCGCGGCGCTCGTCCTCGGTCTGCTCATCCTCAAGGACGAGCGTGCCGAGCGTGCGCCGCAGCACCTGGATGCGCTCGGTGTAACGCTGCTCTCGGCAGCGATGTTCTGCCTGGTGTGGGGCCTGATCAAGGCCCCGGAGTGGGGCTGGCGGGACGCGCGAACGTTGGGCTTCCTCCTCGCGGCCCTGCTCGCGTTCACCGGATTCGCCTTCTGGGAGAACCGGGTCCGCGAGCCGCTGATCCCGCTGCGGATGTTCCGCTCCGTCCCGCTGACCGCTGGCACGGTGCTGATGATCCTGATGTCCTTCTCGTTCATCGGCGGTCTCTTCTTCGTGACCTTCTACCTCCAGAACGTCCACGGACTGAGCCCCGTCGACAGCGGACTCCACCTGCTTCCTCTCACCGCCATGATGATCGTCGGATCGCCGATCGCCGGCGCGGCCATCGGCAAGCTGGGCCCGCGAATCCCCCTGGTTACCGGGATGGTTCTGACGGCCGTCTCGCTGTGGGGCATGTCCACCATGACGGCCGACAGCGGTATGGGCACCGTGTCGCTGTGGTTCGTCCTGCTCGGACTCGGGCTGGCCCCGGTCATGGTCGGAGCTACCGACGTCATCGTCAGCAACGCCCCGACCGAGCTGGCCGGAGTTGCCGGCGGGGTGCAGCAGTCCGCCATGCAGATCGGCGGCAGCCTGGGGACGGCCGTCCTCGGCGTCCTGATGGCGTCCCGGGTGGACACTGTCCTGCCGCGCAAGTGGGCCGAGGCCGGACTGGAGCCGCTGCCGGCGGAACAGGCCGGTTCGCTGGCGGCGGCTGCCAAGGTCGGCGCCGTGCCTCCGGCGGAGCCGGGCACGCCGCAGCAGACCGTGGACGCGGTAGCCGGCGCCGTCCATGCGGCGTTCACATCCGGTATGGGCCTGGCGTTCACTGTCGGCGGCGTGGTTGCGGTTGTCGCGGCAGGCGTCGCAGGGTTCACCCGCAAGGCTCCGGAGGCGGAGGCCGACGTCCGGACCTCCGAGCCCCGGACGTCCGGGGCCAGTGCTCCTGTCGCGGGGCCCGGGCCGAAGTCCGCAGAGGCCTGATAGTACGGCTCCAGGGTGGGTG
>NZ_JBHYYB010000221.1:0-4219 GCF_042752535.1 Kitasatospora sp. NPDC059327
TCGGGAGTGCGGGGGTCGGGCAGCGCCACGTGGTCGCCGACCCACCACGACCGGTAGCCGAGTTCCTCGGCCAGGGCGGCCAGGCGCGCCGTCGCCCGCGGCCCGTGCGTCGCCTTGGCGCTGAGTCCGTACACCCCGAGTTCCATGACTTCCCACCTTGTTCGATGACGGCACCCGTACGGCCCGGACCACCGCGCGCACCCGGCGACGTGCGCGGTTCACGGCCGTGGCCCCGTCCTACCCGAAACCGAGCCCGCTACGAGGGCGGCGCGCCCCCAGGACACCCACCTGACCTCGGCTTCAAGGCGCATCCCCCGAAAGAGTGATGTGCGATCCAAAAGAGCGATCCAACTGTGACTTTCACGCTATGCTTGTGAGTGGAAAGGGGAGGTGTGTTCATGACCGAGGACCTGTTCGCGTCGATCGACGCGCTGCTGGAGCGGCCGAAGCAGGTGGACGACCTGCCGGTGCCCGCCGAGCGGGCCCGCCTGCGCACGGCGGGCGAGTACACCCAGGAAGAGCTCGCGAAGGCCTTGAAGACCCGCCGGGAGTCGATCGTGCGCTGGGAGGCCGGCACGACCGAGCCACGCCCGCCCAAGCGCGAGGTCTACATCCGCTTCCTGGCGGCGCTCGCGCTGCGCCACGGCACGGTCGAGCCGACCGCGTGGCTGCGCCGCGCGCAGGCCGCCGGCCTCGTCCCCGCCACGGACCGGGCCCCGGCGGACGGGCCGGTGCCCGCGCCTGCCGCGCCGCCGGCTGCCGTGCCGGTGGCCGAGTCCGTTTCCGCCCCGGCGGCGCCGGCCGCCCCTGCCGCCGCTCCGGCCGTGGAGGCGCCCGCCGTGGCGGGCGGGGAGCAGGTGGTTATGGACCTCGACCGCACGGCGGCCGGGGATCTGGTCGCGGAGGAGCCCGCGCCGTGTGTGCGGTGCGGGCGTCCGACGCCGTACCGCTCGCAGGGCCGTCCGGTGCACATGGGCGGCTGGTGCGCCCCGGCGACCGCGGTCGCCGGCCCCGTGCAGGCCGGCCCGGCCGTGGCGGTGGCCGCGTCCGTCCAGGCCGCTACCGCCGAGCGCTCCACGCCCGCGCCGGCCGTGGAGCGGCACACCCGGGCAGAGCCGTCCGGGCCCTCGCGAGCCGCTCTGGAGGCGCTCGCCGGCCATCCGAACGTCGCCGCCCCCGTGGCCGCGCCGACCGCCCCCGCGGGCGGTCCGGCGGCCGCGCCGCGCCGTGGCGCGCCGTCGCGTCCGGCCGCCGGATCGTCGTCGCGGGCGCGCAAGGCCCCGGCGAAGAAGGCCGCCGCGGCGGAGGGGCCGGCGGACTGGGAGGCCGCGGCCGCCGCGCGGTTCCCGGCCGGGCCGCTCGCGGTCCTCGACGTCGCCCCGTCCGGCAAGGCCCTGGTGGCCTACCTCGCGGACGGCACGGTGGCGCCGACCGCACCGGCCGGGCGCACGCTCGCCGCCGTCGTGGAATGGGCACTGGAGGCCAAGTTCGGCTCGCCCCGGCTGCACCGGCACGGCAAGGACGGCGACGCCCTGGTCGTCATCACCGACGCCGCGCTCGCCGAGCTCGGCCTGCCACCGCTCGGGCGGGACGAGAAGAAGGAGTTCGTCCAGCGCCTCGGGCAGCTGCCGAAGACCCACAAGGCCGTCAAGCAGATCGAGAAGGCCGGCTGGCAGCTCACCCAGCGCGGCCTGGGCCCGTGGGCGCGGATCTACCGCACCCCCGAGGACGGCAAGCGGGTCTGCGTGCAGCTGTGCGTCCCCGCCTGGGGGGCACTGCCCACCCGCGACTGGTCCGCTGGCCCGGACAGCCTCGACGCTCCCGGCCTGGCCCGCCTGCTCGGCACCTACGCGAAGCGCGTCCTCACCCCGCGCGGCTCCACCGCCGTGAGCGGCCTTGAGCTCGTCACCGCGCTGCGCCCGCCGACCCGCGCGGTGCGCACCGACACCGGCTGGACGTCCGGCCCGGTGGAGGGCTCCCGGCCGAAGGACGCCTTCGATCCGGCGCCGCCGGAGGTTCCGGAGATGCACCCGCTCGCCCAGGGCCGGGAGTCGGGCGGCGTGCTGGTGACGGAGGCGTGGGACTGGACCCGCCCGCTCACCGAGCAGGAGCGGGCGGCGCCGTTCGCGGTCGGCCTGGATGTGAATGTCGCGTTCCTCGCGGCCGCGGGCAGGTTGACGCTGCCGTTGTCCGGGCCGGTGCACGAACTCAACCCCACCTTCGACCCGAAGGTGCCGGGTTCCTGGCTGGTGGACCTGTCCGGAGTGGAGACGAACCCTCTGCTCCCGAGCCCGTTCAACCCGGACGGCTCCCGCCCGACCGGCCCCGCCTGGTACACCACGGTCAAGGTCGCCTACGCGGTGGAGCTCGGCGCCAAGATCCAGCCCACCGAGGGCTGGCTGCGGCACGAGAGCGGCCCCTACCTCGACCCGTGGCACAAGCGCCTACGCCAGGCCTACCTGGACACGATGGCGGCCCTGGGCGTGCCGCTGAAGCTGGCCGACACCGACCCGCTGGCCTTCCTGGACGCCATGGCCGCCCTCAAGCAGGGCGACGCGGCGGAGCTCGCGGTGCTCACCGCGATCAAGCAGACCGCGAAGGGAACCATCGGCAAGATGCGCGAGCGCCCACGCGGGCACGGCTACAAGCACGGCGAGCGCTGGGCCGCCCTGGACCGCCCGACCTGGGACCCGCTGATGCGCGCCCTGGTCATCGACACCGCCACCGTCAACCTCCACCGCAAGCTCCGCCGCATGGCCGCCGACACCGGCCTGCGCCCCATCGCGATCCTGTCCGACTGCGCGGTCTTCGCCGCCCCCGGCCCCGGCCCGCTCGACATCCTCACCACACCGGACGGCACCCTCACCACCTCGCTGCGCCTGGGCGTCAGCCCGGGCCTGGTGAAGTTCGAGGGGTCCCGGCCGATGACCGAGATCGCCGAGATGCTCGCCGACGACGTCAACCCCGCCCGGCACATCAAGACCGGCAACATCGTCTCCGACGACGAGTAACCGCACCCCGGGGCCGGACCCGCACCTGCGCGGGTCCGGCCCCGGCACCACACCGCACGACCTATCAGCAGCGGGCCGCTGCCGGCGGCCCGGACCAAGGGGAGGAACCCGTGGAGCACACGGAGCAGGACCCGCGCGTCGAGGAGCTCGCCGCCGCCTACTGGCGGGACACCAGGTCGGGGTCGGCTGCCTGGGAGCGCCTGAAGCCGGAGGTCCGGGCAGAGCTGACCGAGCGGGCCGGCACCTGGCTGCGCGCCGCGCTCGCGGCGGGCATCGTGGCGCCGGACGCGGCGCCGAGCGCCGACCACACCGCCCTGTGGCTGGACGACCAGGGCGGCGTGTGGAACGACGTCCCGACCAGCGGCGGGGGCGACCTGGCGCTGCCGCTGGTCCACGCCCGTGAGGAAGCCGTCTCCCGCCGCGACCTCGAAGACCGAGGCCACCGTCTCACGCTCATCGGCTGGACCCGCTGAACCCGGCCGCCCGGCGCCGGCCGCCGGGCGGCCCCCACCACCACCTTGAGGAAGGAAGTCCCGATGGGGGAGATCGACGAGGGCCTGGAGCGCGCCGAGCGCACCCGCCCGATCCCGCAGTCCGTTCAGGCCCGGATGCGGTTCCTGCTCAAGGGCGCCAAGGGCTCCACCAAGCAGCTCGCCCAGGACCTCGGCGTCTCCCAGCGCACCGTGCAGCGCTGGCTCAAGGGCCAGGGCCACCCGAAGCCAGCCGCCGCGGCCAAGGTCGAGGAGCGGGTCCGCGCGAAATGGCAGCCCAGGGTCAAGGACCGGGTCCGCAGGGCCGCCGAGACGAACGGCTTCATGTTGCACATCAATGGCACGTTCGGGTTCAGCTCGGCGGCCGGCTCTACCGACGACCCCCGCCCCCGCATGATCACCCACAAGATGCCCGGCGAGGTCGCTCAGCGCCTCTACGCCGCCCGGGACGCCGGAGCCGGCCAGGCCGAGCAGGAGCGGATCCTCGCAGAGGGCCTGCGCGAGCACTACTTCAAGGACGGCGGCCACCGCGCCCGCGGCCTCGACGTCGAGCTCAACGACATCGCCTGGATGGACCTGGAGGGGCTGTAGACCCCTTCCACCAGGCGGCCCCGCCAGACCATTGTGACTGAGCGCTTCACTTGGCGGATGAGCGGTTGACTTGGCGAGTTGAGCGCTTGCTGTCGATGACGGCAGCGAGTCGGTCGGCGTGGTCGT
>NZ_JBHYYB010000222.1:0-4212 GCF_042752535.1 Kitasatospora sp. NPDC059327
CACACCCTCCCGGTCGGTGGTGTGGTCGTCCGCGAACCGACGGTCACCCGTCGCGTCCGGCACGTACTTCACACAGACAACGATCCTCAAGCTCACGGCCTGTCTCCTGTACTGGTCTCGTCCGGCGGCTGCGGCTGTGCAAGCGGGCGCGAACTCGGCACGCACCCGCTCCGGCCAGCGTGTTCCCGTGCCGTCCGGAACTTCCTGGCAGCATACTCGCCGGTGGCGGAATGACACTACTGGCCAGTAGCTTACGTCGCCGAGCCCGGCCGACCGGCCCGCGAACCACTCCCCGGCGGCCCCGGAGGACCCCCGGCCCGGGCGGACCGCGGGACGGCCCGCACGGCCGTCAGCCCTCATCCTGCCCCAGCGTCGTCCCGACACCACCCGACGGGGCGGCAGATCCGGGGTGGGATTCACCACCCGGACCGCACGATCCCCGCCGGGAGCTCACCGGGACCGGTCAGACCGCTTCGCCCAATGCCGCGATCACGTCCGCCCGGCGCGGCAACCCGGCCGCCCGGCGCACCACCCGGCCCCCCGCGTCCAGCACCAGGACCGTCGGTGTCCGCAGGATCTCCAGCCGGCGGACCAGGTCCAACTGCGCCTCGGCGTCCAGCTCGACGTGCGCCACCCCCTCGACCATGCCCGCCACCTCACCGAGCACCCGCCGGGTCGCCCGGCACGGCTGGCAGAAGGCGGTCGAGAACTGCACCAGCGTGGCCCGCTCGCCCAGCGCCTCCCCCAGGTCCGCCGCCGACAGCCGCACCGTCCCGTCCTTGGTACGCACCCGCAGCCTCCCGTCACGCTTCGCCCGCAGCAGCCCGAACGCGCTCGCCACCGCGAGCACGACAACGCACACCACCAACCCGGTCATCCCCCCAGTCTGCCCCGACCCCCTCCGGGCCCGACAGGGTGGTCGACCACCGACGCGGGCCCGCGTACGATCGCCGGGTGGACTCCGACCGCCCCGCACAGCCGCTGCTGACCACCCGCCGTGTGGTCGACCTGTGCCGGGCCACGGCCTCGCGCTGTCACTGACGCGCCCCGCCGTCCCCCAGCAGCGATCCAGACCTGGAGTCCCCCCGTGCAGATAGACCCCCGCGGCCCGCGGTTCGCGGCCGCCCTCAGCACCGCCGTCCTCATCACCGTCCTGCTCACCGGCAGCGGCCCGCTGCTCGCCCTCCAGGCCGTCGTCTTCGGCCTCGGCGCCGTCGGCGGCCTGCGCCGGTCACCGTACGGCTGGCTGTACCGGACACTGGTCCGCCCCCGGCTGGCACCGCCGACGGAGACCGAGGACGAGCGCCCGCCGCGCTTCGCACAGGGCGTCGGCCTGGTGTTCGCCGCGGTCGGCGCGCTCGGCTTCCTCACCGGGGTGATCTGGCTGGGCCTGCTGGCCACCGGGTTCGCCCTCGCCGCGGCCTTCCTCAACGCCGTGTTCGGCTACTGCCTCGGCTGCGAGATGTACCTGCTGGTCCGCCGCTCGCAGGGCCGGCTCGACGCCGCGTCCTGACCTCCGGGGAAAGGTTCCCGGGCGGCCCATCACGGACGTCACACTCCCGACACTCGCCCGACCGCCCGCCTCAGGTGACAGCGGGCACTCGTTCGGGGGATCATCTCCGTGTATCACCCGTGGCCGCCGCGGCGTGCCGCGCCTCCGGCGGTCGGTCCCACGGACGGCACGGGTACCGCCGGACCGGGCCGACAAGGCCCGTGGGAAGTCAGGACTGACCGTGGCAGAGCTCGTGTACCCGCCGGTGATCGGCGCCGCACTGACCGTCTTCCGCGCGCTCGACGTGCGCATCAAGATCGTCGGAGCCGAACACATCCCCGCCAAGGGCGGAGCGGTACTGGTGAGCAATCACATCAGCTACCTGGACTTCCTCTTCGCCGGCCTCGGCGCCTTCCGCGGCGGCAAGCGCAAGACCCGCTTCATGGCGAAGGACGACGTCTTCAAGCACGCCGTCTCCGGTCCGTTGATGCGGGGCATGAAGCACATCCCGGTCGACCGCACCGACGGCCAGCCCGCGTACGACGCCGCGGTGCGCGCCCTGCGCGCCGGCGAGATGGTCGGGGTGTTCCCGGAGGCGACCATCAGCCGCTCGTTCATGCTGAAGAAGTTCAAGACCGGCGCCGCCCGGATGGCAGCCGACTCCGGTGCCCCGCTGCTGCCGGTCGTCCTGTGGGGTACCCAGCAGCTCTGGACCAAGGGCCGACCGAAGACCCTCACCAAGCGCCACGTCCCCGTCACCATCATGATCGGCGAGCCGATCGTGCTGGAGCCCGGCGACAAGCCCGTGATGGTCACCCGCCGACTGCGCGCCGCGATGGGCGAGATGCTCGACCGGGCCCAGCGCGAGTACCCGGGCAAGCCGAGCGGCCCCGAGGACACCTGGTGGCAGCCCGCTCACCTCGGCGGCACCGCGCCGACCCTGGAGGTCGCCGAGGCCGAGGACGAGGCGGAGGCCGAACGCCGCGCCGGGCGGGACTGACCGGTCCCGCGCGCGCCGGAACGCACCTCCCCCGGGGATTGCCGGGGGAGGTGCGTTCCGGCCTGCCCGCTGCCGCCTCCCCGGTCGCGGCAGCGACGGATCACCGCCTGCGGCCCGGCCGGAAGGCGGCACGGTTCACCTGGACGGACCGGCACGCCTCCGTCGCGGACCGGCGCGATCGTCCCGCCCCTCCACGCCGTCAACCGCACAATCCACTCTTCATACTCCGTGCGACCGAGGCAGCACGGACCGTCGCGTGTCGGCGGTCCGACCGCACGCCCGATCTGACACAGTGACAGCTCCCCGGGGGCCTGGACCTGCTTCAGAGACGGAGATGACGCACCGATGACCGGTACACGGCCGCTGCCACTCACCACCACGACCCGCACCCGCGCTCACGCCGGTGCGGGTCTTCTGCTGGCGGGCACCGCCCTGCTGACCGGGTGCGGTGCCCAGCCCGGCGAGATCCCGCTCAGCGAGATCCGGGCGGAGTCCCCGTCCGCCGTTCCCACGGCCGAGCCCGCCGTCGCCAACGCGACCCCGGGCGTGATCGGGGCGGCGGCCCCGGCCCTCCCCGTCACGGCGCACAACGGGCTGATCGCCAGCCGGGTCTTCCTCGACCCCGGCCGCCTCACCAGCGCCGTCTTCACCGTCACGGCCGACGGCACAGCCCTGCAGCAGCTCACCCGGCCTCCCGGCGACGGGCGCGACGACCACCCCGACTGGTCCCCCGACGGCAGCACCATCGCCTTCGACCGCACCGAGACGGAGAACGGCACGGCCCGGCTCTGGACGGTGAGCGCCGACGGCGAGGGCGCTCACCCACTCGGCCAGCTGTGCGAACCCGACGCCGCCGACTGCACCAACGAGCAGGAGAGCGGACCGGCCTTCTCCCCCGACGGGAAGCAGATCGCGTTCAGCCGCGCATGGGGCGCGATCGACCCGAGCGACAACAAGCAGATCCAGTACTCCGATCTCTACCTGATGAGCCCCGACGGCACCAACGCCCAGCGGCTGACCTTCCTCACCAACGACAAGCCGTACTCCGGCGACGTCCGCAACCCGAGCTGGTCCCCCGACGGCAAGCAGCTCGTCTTCGAGTACCGGACCAGTACGACCGGCCAGCCCGCCGCGGGCCGCGCGCTCTACGTCGTCAACGCCGACGGCACCGGCCTGCGCCGGCTGACTCCCTGGGAGCTGCGCGCCGGCGAGCGCGCCAGCTGGTCCCCCGACGGCACCCGGATCGTGTTCACCACCTACCCGGCCGGCCCCGACTACAGCCCCGGTGGGGGCATCTACACCGTGCAGCCCGACGGCAGCACCATCGATGCCCTCACCCCCGGCCCGTCCAACGTCTTCTACGGCGCGGCCGCCTACTCCCCCGACGGCACATCGATCGTCTTCGCCCAGGCACCCGCCGGAGGGACCGCGGACCTGTACCGCATGCAGGCCAACGGCACCGGTGTCACCCGGATCACCGACACGGCCGACCAGTGGGAGAGCCGCCCCAGCTGGGGCACCGCGGCACCGCGGTCCTGACCGCCCGTGCCCGCGTCCTGCCGACCGCCGGCCTGATATCCGCACCTGGATATCAGCACAACGCAAAGAACCCCCCGATCCGTCTAGATCGGGGGGTTCTTTGGAATGATTGTTCGGCGGCGTCCTACTCTCCCACAGGGTCCCCCCTGCAGTACCATCGGCGCTGTGAGGCTTAGCTTCC
>NZ_JBHYYB010000223.1:0-3896 GCF_042752535.1 Kitasatospora sp. NPDC059327
GGACGGTCCTCCGGTCGGCCCTGCCCGTACGTCGCCAGCAGCGCCTGCGCCTCGATCGGGTCACCCAGCGTCGTCCCCGTCCCGTGCGCCTCCACGGCGTCCACGTCCGCGGGGGCCAGCGCGGCCCCGGCCAGCGCCTGCCGGATCACCCGTTGCTGCGACGGCCCGTTCGGCGCGGTGAGCCCGTTCGAAGCACCGTCCTGGTTGACCGCGGAACCGCGCACCACGGCGAGCACCTGGTGCCCCTCGCGCACCGCGTCCGACAAGCGCTCCACCAGGACGAGGCCGACACCCTCGCCCCACCCGGTCCCGTCGGCGGCCGCCGCGAACGACTTGCAACGGCCGTCCGAGGCCAGCCCGCGCTGACGCGAGAAGTCCACGAACACGGCCGGTGTCGACATCACGGTGACGCCGCCCGCGAGCGCGAGGTCGCACTCGCCGGCCCGCAGCGCCTGCACGGCGAGGTGCAGCGCGACCAGCGACGAGGAGCACGCCGTGTCGACGGTGACGGCCGGGCCCTCCAGGCCCAGCGAGTACGCGACCCGGCCCGACGCGACGCTCCCCACGTTGCCGTTGCCGAGGTAGCCCTCCAGCTCGTCCGGCACGTGGTTCAGACGGGTGGCGTAGTCGTAGTAGATCGCACCCGCGAAAACGCCGGTCCGGCTGCCGCGCAGCGACTCCGGGTCGATGCCGGCGTGCTCGATCGTCTCCCAGGAGGTCTCCAGCAGCAGCCGCTGCTGCGGGTCCATCGCCAGCGCCTCGCGCGGCGAGATCCCGAAGAACGCGGGGTCGAAGTCGGCCGCGTCGGGGACGAAGCCGCCGGTCCGCACGTAGGTGCTGCCCGGGCGCGACGGGTCCGCGTCGAAGATCCGGTCGGTGTCCCAACCGCGGTCGGTCGGGAAGTCGGTGAGCGCGTCGACGCCGCCGGCCACCAGGTCCCACAGCTGCTGCGGGGAGGTGACGCCGCCCGGGAGACGGCAGCCCATGCCGACGATCGCGATCGGCTCGTCGGTGGCCGCCGGCACGGCCACGGCGACGGCCCGGGCGGCCGGGGCGACCCCGGACACCGTCTCCGCCAGCCGCTCGACCAGGTGGCCGGCGAGCAGCAGCGGGTTCGGGTAGTCGAAGACCAGCGTCGCGGGCAGGCGCAGGCCGGTGGCGGCGCTCAGCCGGTTGCGCAGTTCGAGCCCGGTGAGCGAGTCGAAGCCGAGGTCCCGGAACGCACGGGTCTCCTCGATGCCGTCCGCGCCCGCGTGCCCGAGCACGGCGGCCGCGTGCGTGCACACCGTGCGCACCAGCACCGGCCGGCGCTCGGCGGCCGGGAGAGCGGCCAGCCGGCCGGCCAGTGCGCCCGGCCGTGTCCGCCCCTCACCCGCCGCGCCCCTGCGGCGCGGACCGCGGGCGAGGCCGCGCAGCAGCGCGGGCACCGTGTCGGCGCCGGCCCGGCGCAGCACGGCGAGGTCCATCCGCACGGCGGTGAGCATCGGCTCGGTCCGGCCGACCGCCGCGTCGAACAGGGCGCAGCCCTGCTCGGCCGAGAGTGGCAGGACGCCCAGCCGGGTCATCCGCTGCCGGTCGGCGGCGCCGAGCCCGGCGGTCATCTCGCTTCCCTCCGCCCACCAGCCCCAGGCGATCGAGGTCGCGGCCAGGCCGTGCGCCCGGCGGTGCCGGGCGAGCGCGTCGAGGAAGGCGTTGGCGGCGGCGTAGTTGCCCTGACCGGGGTTGCCGATGACGCCGGCCGCCGACGAGAACAGCACGAACGCGTCCAGGTCGAGCCCGCGGGTGGCCTCGTGCAGGTTCCACGCGGCGTCGACCTTGGGGCGCAGCACGGCCGCCAGCCGGTCGGGGGTGAGTGCCTGGACGACACCGTCGTCCAGGACACCGGCCGCGTGCACCACGGCGGTCAGCGGGTGCTCGGCGGGGATCGCGGCGAGCACCCGGGCGAGGGCCTCACGGTCGGCGGCGTCGCAGGCCTCCACCCGCACCCGCGCGCCGAGCGCGGACAGCTCCGCGACCAGCTCGGCCACCCCGGGGGCGGCCGCGCCGCGCCGGCTGAGCAGCAGCAGACGGCGGGCACCGCGGGCGACGACCAGGTGGCGCGCCAGCAGGGCGCCGAGCGTCCCGGTGCCGCCGGTGATCAGCACCGTCCCGTCGGCGGCGGGCCGGAAGCCGGTGGCGTCGGCGGGCTTGACGGTGGCGCCGGCGGCGGGCGTGACACCGGTGGCGTCGGCGGGACGGCCGGTCGCCCCGGCCCGAACCAGGCGCGGCAGCAGGGCGGCCCCGCGCCGGACGGCGAGCTGGGCGTCGCCCGCGACCGCGTGCGCGAGGATCGCGTCCTCGGACGATTCGGCGTCGGCGTCCACCAGGACGAAGCGGCCGGGGTGTTCGGCCTGCGCGGACCGCACGAGGCCCCAGACGGCGGCGGCCGCGAGGTCGTGGCTCTCCTCGGTGTCGTCGGCCGCCACGGCGTGCGAGGTGACCAGGACCAGCCGCGCGTCGGCGGTGCGCGGGTCGGCCAGCCAGCGCTGGACGAGGTCGAGGACGCGCGCCACGGTGTCGTGCACCCGGGTGTGCTCCGGCCCTTCGGCGGGCTCCACCCGGACGAGGACGGTGGCGGGGGGCGGGGTGGTGCCGCTTCCCGCCGCGGCGGTTCGGGGGGCTTCGTCCAGGAGGGTGAGCGGGTCGGCGGCATCGGGTGTCCCGAGGACGGCCCAGGCCGCCGCGGGCGTCGCGGTCGCGTCCTGGGTCGCGGCCGGCGCCGCGCCCGGGTCCGGCTCGCCGGCGGTGTCCGCCGCGCCGTCCCGTTCCGCCCACCGCAGGTCGAACAGCGAGTCACCGGACGCGGCCTCGGCCGGCCGCAACTGCTCGGCGGAGACCGGCCGGACCACCACCGAGTCGATGGACACGACCGGCCGACCGGCCTCGTCGTGGGCGCGCATCGCGACCGCGCCGCCCTCGCTCGTCACCAGCCGCACGCGCAGGGCGCGGGCACCGCGGGTCTCCAGCCGCACGCCCGTCCAGCTGAACGGCAGACCGGCCGCGACCGGCCCGGCCGCGTCGTCCCGGATCAGCATCGGGTGCATCGCGGCGTCGAGCAGGGCCGGGTGCAGGCCGAAGCGGTCGGCGTCGGTCGCCTCCTCGGGGAGCCCGACCTCGGCGAACAGCTCCGCGCCGCGCCGCCAGACCAGCCGCAGTCCCTGGAACAGCGGGCCGTAGTCGAAGCCGGCGGCCGCCGAGCGCTCATAGACGTCGTCCGCCTCCACCGGTTCCGCGCCCGGCGGGGGCCACTGCTCGGTGGCTGCGGCCGTCGGCTCCGCCGGCGCTCCGGCCTCATCGGCCGGCGTCGCCGTGAGCAGGCCCGAGGCGTGCCGGGTCCACGGCCGGTCGGCGGGGGCGTCCTCGGCCCGCGAGTGGATGCCGATCACCCGGGTCCCGGCCTCGTCCGGGTCCTCGACGGTGACCTGGAGCCGGACACCCTCGGTGTCGGACAGGACCAGCGGGGTGTGCAGGGTCAGTTCGTCCAGGACCGGGCAGTCGACCTCGCCGCCCGCCCGCAGGGCGAGTTCGAGGAACGCCGTGCCCGGGACGATCACCGTGCCGAGCACGGCATGGTCGGCGAGCCACGGGTGAGTGGGCACGGAGAGGCGGCCGGTGAAGACCGTCCCGGACGCGCCGGCGAGGTCGACGGCGGCGCCCAGCACGGCGTGGTCCACCGCGAGTTGGCCCCACCCGACGCCCGCTCCGGCGGAGGGCTCGGCCTCCGCCCAGTAGCGCTGACGCTGGAAGGCATAGGTGGGCAGGTCGAGGGGACGGCCGGCGCCCGTCTCGGGCAGCAGCGCGGGCCAGTCGACCGGCAAGCCCTGGACGAAGGCGGCGGACAACGCGGTCAGCAGCCG
>NZ_JBHYYB010000224.1:0-3858 GCF_042752535.1 Kitasatospora sp. NPDC059327
CGTGTTCCCAGCTTATCAGATGTTCTCCGTGCCGTTTCCGGCGCTTCCCTCATCCAACTCGCTGATGTCTTCTGCGGCTTGACGCCCCGTCCGACGTTTCAAACTCTAGCCGATCCCCGCCCCGAAAGGCGAATCCGACCGCAACCCATATAAACGCGCATGCCGAATAAGACCCAGGCCGCGGAGCCGAAAAGGCAAAGGGCCCGGTTCAGAACCGGAAAGTGGTGTTTCAAGGATTGGCCGCCCCGGGACCGTCCGCGCCGATGCGTGTCCGGTGCTCCCTGCCGAGCGACCAGTCAACACTACGCCCATCCGGGCGGGAATCAAAGTCGGCCGAAGGATCCGATGCCCTCGCCCTGCCGTGCCCTGCCGCTCAGGGCAGCCACCGCGCGGCGGCCTCCCTGGTGACACGGCCGGCATCGACGTACCAGAGGCGGTTCTTCCCGTCCCAGCGTGCCCTGAGCTCTGCCTTCGCCTGGTCCTTCTCCCCGAACGGGACGTTCAGGTAGAGCCGACCGTCGACGACGTCGCCCGGGCGGGGGTTCAGGCTTCCGACCGCCTCGGAAGCCGCCGGCGGAAGCCCGGGCGAGGCGGCAGGCGGCGGCGCGGGCTCGGCGCCGGCGGTGCTGCCCGCGGCCGCCGGGCTCCAGGCCGCGCGCTCCTTCCGGGCCCGCCCGATGACCCTGCTGACCCGTTCGCAGGAGGCAGGGTCGGTGAAGCGCATCATCAGGTCGGTCGGTCCGCTGCTCGCCAGCAGGTTGAGGGAGCCGTGCCAGAGCACCGCGCTGTCGAGGATCAGCACCTTCTCGTGCATTCGCTCGCGGAACCCCACCTCGCAGCCGGCCGCCCTCAGGACGTCGATCTGCTTCTGGTGACGGGCCGCCGCGGCCGCCTCCCGCTGCTCCCCCGGGGCCCGGGTGTGAACAACCACCCGCACGCCGTTCGCCGCCCGTGCCCCGAGCAGCGCCGACCACCGCTGGACCGGCTGCGGGTCGAGGAACGCACAGTGCACCTCGATGCTGGTCCGGGCCCGCGCGATGTCCCACTCCACGGCCTTCTGGACCTCGTCGGCGGGAAAGAAGGCCGGCCTGGCCAGCTCCTCCTCGGAAAGGACGGACAACTGCGCGGCCTCGCGCGTCGGAATCAGCTGGTCCGCCGAGATCACCTGGGCATGGCGCTCCAAGTGGTCGAGCATCACGCGCGCCTCGCTGTGGGAGGCGAGGTGCTTGCGCAGGTGCTCGACGTCGGCCACGACGATCAGGTGGTCCTGCGCCCTGCTGAGAGCGACGTTCAGCAGCCGGCAGGTCTGGGAGGACAGACCCGTCCCGGCGTAGAAGATGCCCGGGTCCTTTCCGGCACCGACGGCGGTGTCGAAGACGACGACCGGGCGCTGGCTGCCCTGGAACCGGTGGATGGTGTCGACCAGTCCCTCGTACTCCTCCCCGAACCGGTACGTCAGGCTCCCCTTCAGGGCCCTCACCTGCGCGCGGTAGGGCGCGATGACCGCCAGCCGGTCGGTCGCACGGGCGCCCGCCGCGCGCTCGGTACTCCCCCACTTGCGGCCGGGGAGCACCCCTTCGTACTGCAGGCCACGCACGAGTTCGTGCACCACCGCCTCGTTCACGGTGTTCGCCCGGTAGTCGGGGCCCGGAATCCGCTGCTTCGAGGTGTCGATCAGGATCACCGGGACGTCGACCAGCGGGTTGGAGGGTATCCGGCTGCCATCAGGGCGACCCGTCGCGAGCGGGGCGTCGGGGTAGGCCACGGCGTTGACGAGAGCGCAGATCGGCGCGCGCATGCGGTACTGGGTGTCCAGCGCCACCAGGCGCTGGTCCTGGCGGACGGAGCCGGCCTCGGTGACCAGCCCCGCCGCGTGGAAGGCGTCACGGGCCGCCCAGTACCGGGAGTGGACGCGCTCCTCCTCCGAGGCCCTCCGGTCGCCGTCGCCCTTGGTGACCGCGGGCAGCTGCCGGAAGTCCCCCGCGACGACGATCCGCTTGCCCGCCAGACCGGCGGCCAGCCACGCCGACGGCAGGTCCACCATGCCGGCCTCGTCGATGACGACCACGTCCACCCGGTCAAGCAGCTTCCGCGACTGCACGGCCTTGGCGACGGTGGCCCCCATGACACGGCACCGGGAGCGCACGGTCTGCTGCATCCGGCTCAACTGCCGGTCGATGGCCTGGACCTGCTGGTGCAGCGACTCCGCCTGGCGGACCAGGACGGCCCGTTCCGGCAGGCCCAGCAATCCGGGGCGGACACCGGCGAGGCGCCCACTGGTCGTGCTGATCCTGGCCGCCAGGTGCTCCGCCTGCGTCCTCGCCGCCGCCCCGACGTACTGTGCGGACTCCGCCGCCGCGGTGGCGAGGGCGAGCTCCTCCCGCATCGCCGAGAGCCGGCTCTCCTTCCGCGCGGCGCGGAAGCCCTTCGGCTCCCCCGCCTCGCTGATCTCCAGCCGCAGGCGAGCCACCTCCGCGTCCGCCCGCAGGGCGTCCCGCTCGGCGGCCGCCGCCGCGACACCTGCCTTCCTGTGTGCCTCCCGGTCGTCGGCGAGGAACTGCTGGAGCTCCAGGACCTCGTCGTGCAGGGCCACGCCGGCGCGCGCCCCCTGCAGGGTCTCCCGCGCCACTCGCGCCGCCTCGTCCAGCTGCGCCGAGACCCGTGCCGCGATCCGGCCGGTGTCGACGTACTCGCCGTATCGCTCGCGCAGTGACGGCAGTTCGACGTCACCGGCCCGCTGGACGATGCCCTCACCGAAGCCCGGTTCGGCGTTCAGCAGATCGCAGATCCGCTCCAGCGCCTGGTCGACGGCGACCTTGGTCGGCGCCAGGAACAACACGTTGTGGCCCTGGCGGTAGTTGCCCTCCACGATGTGGCCGACGACATCCGTCTTCCCCGTCCCGGGC
Source organism: Kitasatospora sp. NPDC059327 (assembly GCF_042752535.1). Classification (NCBI taxonomy): domain Bacteria; kingdom Bacillati; phylum Actinomycetota; class Actinomycetes; order Kitasatosporales; family Streptomycetaceae; genus Kitasatospora; species Kitasatospora sp. NPDC059327. The sequence goes on from NZ_JBHYYB010000224.1 coordinate 2,907, forward strand.
GGGCCCCAGAGGAACAGGGCCTCGCTCGCCAGCGCCTGTACGACCGCGGTCCGCTGGCGCGGATTGAGCTTCAGGCCGTGCCAGCCGGCCACCCACCGCTCCGGATCCGCCGACCGCCCGACCACCGGCGTTCCGTGTCCGACGATCCACCCGGCGCTCTCGACCCGGACGGTCCCCTCCGCCGAGCCCGCCGCCTCCAGGCGCTCGGCGAGCACCGTCAACCCGGCCGAATCGTCCTTGCGCACCTGAACATTGCGCGCCCCACCGCCGAGGCTCTCCCCGACCACGAGCCGCACCTTGCCGTCCGGGAGCGGGGAGGCCTCACCCGGGATCCACGGACCGCGGGTGTGGGCGGCACGCACGAGGACGGGGCTGCCGTCGAACGACCGCGGCCAGCGGCCGCACGCGAAGAGGTACTCGTACCTGCCCTCCGCCACCGAGACCGTCCGCCCGTCCGACAGCGTCGCCTTCTCCGCGTCCTTGGCGTCACTTCGCCGCTCCGCGCGGATCTCCGCCTGCACGGCGGCCAGCAGCTCCGGGACCGGATAGGGCTGATCGGTCTGCGTCATACGTCTGCGCTCCCCCGTGACGTCTGCAGAATGCTTCGCTCACTGTACGGAGCACAACCGACTTCGGGAGAGACTTCCAGCAAGCCAGCCAGGAGCGGGCGGGCCGGCCGCCGCAGACACTGCTGCTCGACCTCGCGCCGCCGGCCGGCCGATCCGGGAACGCAAGAAGCCCCCGCCCGATCCCGGACAGGGGCTCACTTCATCTCCATCTGTCCCACAGGTCCCCCCGGAACGCATGGCCCCGGAATGCAGAAAGACCCCCTCCGGAGTACCGGAGGGGGTCTTTACTGGAATGATTGTTCGGCGGCGTCCTACTCTCCCACAGGGTCCCCCCTGCAGTACCATCGGCGCTGTGAGGCTTAGCTTCCGGGTTCGGAATGTAA
>NZ_JBHYYB010000225.1:0-3765 GCF_042752535.1 Kitasatospora sp. NPDC059327
TTGCTGTCCGTAGGTGGCCAGCAGGGCCTGGGCCTCGATCGGGTCGCCGAGCCGGGTGCCGGTGCCGTGCGCCTCCACCGCGTCGACGTCCGCCGCCGACAGCCGGGCGTTCTTCAGCGCCTCGCGGATCGCCCGCTGCTGGGCCGGGCCGTTCGGGGCGGAGAAGCCGCTGCTGCTGCCGTCCTGGTTGATCGCCGAGCCGCGGACCACGGCGAGCACCCGGTGCCCGTTGCGCCGAGCCTCCGAGAGCCGCTCCACCAGCAGGACGCCGACGCCCTCCGCCCAGCCGGTCCCGTCCGCCGAGGCGGCGAACGCCCGGCAGCGCCCGTCGGGGGACAGCGCGCGCTGGCGGCTGAACTCGACGAACCCACCCGGACCGGTCATCACGGTGACGCCGCCGACGAGCGCCATCGTGCACTCGCCGTTGCGCAGCGCCTGCGCCGCCAGGTGCAGGGCGACCAGCGAGGAGGAGCACGCCGTGTCCACGGTGACGGCCGGGCCCTCCAGGCCGAGGGCGTAGGCCACCCGGCCCGACACCACGCTGCCCAGGCTGCCCGTCATCAGGTAGCCCTCAAGGTCCTCGGGCGTCGCGCGCAGCCGGGCGGTGTAGTCCTGGTGCATGACGCCGGCGAACACGCCGGTCCTGCTGCCGCGGACCGACGAGGGGGCGATGCCGGCCCGCTCGAAGGCCTCCCAGGAGGTCTCCAGCAGCAGCCGTTGCTGCGGGTGCATGGCCAGCGCCTCGCGCCGGCCGATCCCGAAGAAGTCGGGGTCGAACAGCGCGGCGTCGTGCAGGAAGCCGCCCGCCCGGGTGTAGGTCTTGCCGACCGCTTCCGGATCCGGGTCGTACAGCGAGGCCAGGTCCCAGCCGCGGTCCTCCGGGAAGCCGGAGATCGCGTCGCCGCCCGTCGCGACCAACTGCCAGAGGTCGTCCGGGGACTTGACCCCCCCGGGGTAGCGGCAGGCCATGCCGACGATGGCGATCGGCTCGGAGGCGGAAGCGGTCAGCGCGCGGTTCTGCTGCCGCAGGAGCTCGGCCTCCTTGAGGGAGGCCCGCAGCGCCTTGACGACTTCTTCACTGGTTGCGGTCATCGCGAACTCCGAAACTCCGTGCCATTGGGACGTGGTGAGTGGTGATCAACTGTCACGGAGGGCAACCCGGACGAGGTCGTCCAGGTCCATCGTGTCGAGCGAGCTACTGGGTTCCTCGTCCTCGACCAGGGTCGCGGACGGGGCCGTGGCCTCGGCGAGCCGGAGCAGCGTCCGGACCAGCCCGGCCTCCTGGAGGCTGATCATCGGGATCGCCGCCAGGGTCCGCCGGAACTCGCCCTCGTCGATCTCGGCGGGGTCCGAGGCCGTCCCGACCGCCTCCTCGACGGGGAAGGCCTCGGCCTCCAGGTGGCGGGCGACGGCGGCCGGGGTCGGGTGGTCGAAGATCAGCGTGGCGGGCAGCCGGCCGCCGGTCTCCGTGCCGAGCCGGTTGCGCAGTTCGACCGCGGTGAGCGAGTCGAGGCCGAGATCGAGGAAGCCGCGGTCGGGTTCGACCCGGTCCGGCGAGGCATGGCCCAGGACGGCGGCCACATGGGCGCGGACCAGGTCGAGCACGGCGCGGCCCCGCTCGTCCGGGGCCAGTTCGGCGAACCGCTGCCGGAACGTCACCGCGCCGGGGGCGGCGCTCCGGCGGCGCGCGGCGGGGCGGATCAGGCTCCGCAGCAGCGGCGGGAGTTCGGACTGCGCCCGGAGCGCGGTGGTGTCCAGGCGGGCGGGCACGAGTACCGCGCGGTCCGTCGCGAGGGCGGCGTCGAAGAGCGCCAGCCCCTGGACGGACGGCATGGCCGCGAGGCCGGTGCGGCTCAACCGCCGGAGGTCGGCCTCGGCCAGGTGCCGGGTCATTCCGCCGGCCTCCGCCCAGAGGCCCCAGGCCAGCGCGTGCGCGGGCAGTCCCGCCGCCCGGCGCCGCTCGGCGAGTGCGTCGAGGAAGGCGTTGGCGGCCGAGTAGCTCGCCTGGCCCGCCTGGCCCAGCACGCCGGCCGCCGAGGAGAACATCACGAAGGCCCGCAGGTCGCTCCCGCGCGTCAGCTCGTGGAGGTGCCACGCGGCGTCGGTCTTGGGCCGCATGACGGTCGCCACGCGGTCGGGGGTCAACGCGGTGAGCACGCCGTCGTCCAGCACGCCGGCGGTGTGCACCACACCGACCAGGGGATGTTCGGCGGGTACCGCCGCGAGGACGGCGGCGAGCGCGTTCCGGTCGGCGGCGTCGCAGGCGGCGATCGTCACCTCGGCACCCGCCGCCGTGAGGTCGGCACGGAGTGCGGCCGCGTCGTCCGCGGCGAGCCCGCGCCGGCTGAGCAGCAGCAGGTGCCGCACGCCGTGCCGGGCGACCAGGTGGCGTGCGAGCAGGCTGCCGAGCAGACCGGTGCCGCCGGTCACCAGTACCGTACCGGCGGGCCCGAACGGCTCGAACGGCCCGCCGGGCGCGGCGGGTGCGGCCGGCACCAGCCGGGCGGCGAACGTCCGTCCGGCGCGGACCGCCAGCTGCGGCTCCGGCGCGGAGAGCGCCCGGACCAGCGCCGGGTAGGAGTCGGGGTGGCCGTCGAGGTCCGCCAGCACGAGGCGGCCGGGGTTCTCGGACTGGGCGGACCGGACCAGACCCCGCAGCGGCGCGTGCACCAGGTCCGTGACGTCCTCGGCGGGGTCCACGGCCACCGCGCCGCGGGTGAGCAGCACCAGCCGGGAACCGGCGAGCCGCTCCTCGGCCAGCCAGGCCTGGACGAGGTCCAGCGCGCGGGCCGTCGCGGCGTGGACCGCCTCGGGCGTCGCCTCGGGTCCGGGCAGGAAGGGCGCCAGGACCGTCCCCGGCACCGTGGTCCCTGCGCAGATCGCGGCGAGCAGCTCGGCGGGTGCGGCGGCCCCGGTGGACCAGGAGTTCGCCGCCGACCAGGGGTCGACCGCCGTCCCGGGGTGTCCGGCGTCCTGGCCGCCGAGGAGGAGCGGCGGTGCGCCGCCGTCGGCGTCCGGCGAGATCGGCGCGGGCACCCAGTCCACCTGGTACAGCGAGTCGCGGTGGCTGCCGGCGGTGGCGCTGAACTGCTCCGGCGTGACGGGCCGCAGCGTGAGCGAGCCGACCGAGACGACCGGGTTCCCGGTGTCATCGGTCGCGGTGAGCGCGACGGTGTCCGGCCCGGTCCGCGTGAGCCGGACCCGCAGCGCGGTGGCCGGGGCGGCGTGGAGGTGGAAGGTGACGTCGGACCAGGAGAACGGCAGGCGGACGCCGTCCGCTCCCTGGAGCAGGCAGGCGTGCAGGGCGGCGTCCAGCAGGGCCGGGTGCAGCCCGAAGCCGTCGCCGTGCCGCTCGGGCGGGAGCACGATCTCGGCGAGCAGGTCGTCGCCCTGCTGCCGGAGGGCCCGCAGGCCCTGGAACGCCGGGCCGTAGTCGAAGCCGACGTCGGCCAGCCGGCCGTAGAGCGCGTCGTCCGGGCCGAGTGCGGCCGTTCGCGGTTCCCAGGTGTGCGGCGGCACCGTTGGGCCCGTCACCGCCAGGACGCCGGTCGCGTGGCGGGTCCACGGGGCATCGGGGTCGTCCGGGGTGTCGGGGGTGGAGTGGATGGTGACCGGGCGGCGGCCGGTGTCGTCGTCCGGTCCGCCGACGCGGATCTGCAGGCGGACGGCCTCGTCGGCCGGGAGCAGCAGCGGGGTCTGGAGGGTGAGCTCTTCGAGGTGCTCGCAGCCGAGTCGGCGGCCGGCGTGGAGGGCGAGTTCGACGAG
>NZ_JBHYYB010000226.1:0-3265 GCF_042752535.1 Kitasatospora sp. NPDC059327
CGGGTCATCCTGCCCATCACCGACCCGTACACGGTGCACCACGGCGCGCTCGGCTCCTTCGCGAGCGTGTACCTCCCCGAGGGCGCCGACCGCGAGGCCACCATCGAGGCCCTGCGCGCCATCGGAGGCGTGCAGGAGGTGCACGGCCGCGAGGAGGCGGCCGAGCGCTTCGCACAACCCGCCGACCGCATCGGCGACATCGTGGTCCTCGCGGAGGCGGGCACCGCCCTCGGCCGGTTCCCCGCCTGGCACGACCTCAGCGGGCTGGACGCCCCGCTCCGGTCCCACGGCGCGCTGGGCGAGCTCCAGATCCCCTTCCTGATCAACCGTCGACTCCCGGAGCCCGAGCCGCTCGACGAGCCCTACGGCGATCCCGCCGTGATCCACAACTATGACGCCTTCTGGGTGGCGACCACGCTCGTCGCCCAGCAGGAGAGCGGCAACGCTCACGCGCACTGACAGGCCGTGGCCCCCTCCCGGGGGTGGCCACGGTACCGGCGGCAGCTGCCGCCTCGACCCCGCGCCGCACGCCACGCGGCGCTCCCCGGCCCCCACCCAGATCGGTCGAGAACCATGTCGAACGCCGAGAACACCAGATCGGACACCAAAGGTCCAAGAGGTACCGTCACCCTCGAAGAACCCTTGAGTGAGCGCAAGTACAACAAGCTCAAGTGGCGCATGCTGCTGGCAGCGATGTTCTGCTACTTCTTCTTCTACACCGGCCGGCAGACCTTCGGCTTCGCCATCCCCGGCATCCAGGCCGACCTCGGCCTCAGCAAGGCGACCCTCGGCGGGATCAGCGGCATCCTGCTCTGGTCCTACGCCGCGGGCCAGATGATCAACGGCAACCTCGCCGACAAGTTCGGCGGCCGTCGCATGATGACCGCGGGCGCCATCCTGTCCACGCTCCTCAACTGGGCCACCAGCTTCTCCATCGGCCACAGGACGCTCAGCCTCCTGTGGGGCATGAACGGCTTCGCACAGTCCCTCGGCTGGCCCTCGGGCGGCCGGGTCATCTCCAACTGGTGGGGCCCGCGCGAGCGCGGCAGGAGCTTCGGCTTCTACACCTTCGCCGCCGGTATGGCGTCCGTCCTGGCCTTCGTCACCTCGACCATCGTCGTCGACACCCTCAAGCTCGACTGGCAGTGGATCTTCCGGGTCCCCGTCCTGCTGATGCTCGTCGGCGGCATCACCTTCTACATCATCGCCCGCGACAGCCCCAAGCACGCCGGCGTCACCCCGCCCGCCTCCGTCACCGAGGCCGAGGAGGAGGACGACCGGAACGACACCGTCGCCGTCCCCGGCGAGACGTCCTTCCAGCGCTACAAGGCCGTGCTGCGCAACCCCAAGATCTGGTCCACCGGCATCGCCATCGGCTTCCAGAACACCGCCCGCTACGGCCTGCTGATCTGGGTCCCGGTCTACTTCCTCGGCGAGAACTGGAAGAAGGGCGGCGGCGGCATAAACCCGCTGTGGATCTCGGTCGCGCTGCCCGTCGGCATGGCGGTCGGCGCCCTCACCAACGGCCAGATCTCCGACCGGCTCTTCGGTGCCCGCCGGGACCGCCCGATCATCCTCTTCATGATCATGGGCGCCGCGGCGTCCCTGACGATGTACTACGCGTCGCTCAGCGTCACCACCGGCATCGTGGTCCTCTTCCTCACCGGCTTCTTCGTCTACGGCCCGCAGTCCTCGTTCTGGGCGCTCTGCCCCGACATCGCCGGCAAGCGGATGGCCGGTACGGCGACCGGAGCGGTCAACTGCTTCGCCTACCTCTTCGCCGGAACGGCCGAGCCGTTCATCGGCGGCCTGATGGACAGCACCGGCAACACCAGCCTCATCTTCCTCTTCGTGGCCGGATGCTGCGGGTGCAGCGCGCTCGTCGCCCTCACGATCCGACGCTAAGGATTGTCCCGCAACTGCTGGCCATGGACGAAATGATCTTGCCCGTGGCCGGTGTGATCACGGCGTCGGAGCCGTCCTGGACAGCCCCGTTCGCCGGGCTGAGCCCGCGCGACTTCCGCAAGCTGATGACGATGCTGCAGCGCGAGGGATCCGACACGGTCAGGCAAGGCCGGCCCTGGGGCCTGCCGTCGGAGGACACCGGGTGCTGCCGGTCGCGGCCTACTGACGGACGAACCTGACGCTGCACCAACTCGTGCCGCTGTTCGGCGCGTCCAAGTCGGCGCCGACCGGATCAGCGACCACGTCGGACCGCTGATCCCGCTCAAGCCCCGGCTCCGGTTCCGCGAGGACACCGTGCTGATCGTGGACGACACCCTGGTCCCCGCCCGGGACCACGCCATCGCCGCACCGTCGAAGAACCACCGGTACTCCACCAACCACCAGGTCGTCATCGACGCCCACACCAAAGTTGTCGTCGCCATCGGCACACGTCTGCCGGGCAACCGCAACGACCGCGAGGCGTGGACCGAGTCGGCCGCCGCGGCCGCCGTCGGCAAGAGCACCACCATCGCCGACGGCGGCTACCTCGGAACCGGCCTGGTCACGGCCGCACCGCCGATCCCGCAGCAGCGAGCTGACGGAACGGCAGGCCCGGCACAACCATGACCACGAGCAGGCCAGAGCCCGTGTCGAGCACGTCTTCGCCCGAATGAAGACCTGGAAGATCTCGCGCGACTGCCGGCTGAGGGCGATGACGTTCACCACGCCATGCTCGGCATCGCCCGCTTCCACAACGTCCTCCAGGCCGCGTGACCGATCGCGACCAGCGATCAGCGATCAGCGATCCCTGCACCGAACCACTCCAAGGTCAACTACGAGAAAACCCTTAGGCGGAACCGGGCATGACGCAACCCACCACCGTGAACTCCGTACGCCGGACACCACTACCACCGACCGCGGCCATCTGGTCAGGGCCCGAGAAGGGCTTCAGCGTGGAGCGGCAGCCGCTCCCCGAGCTCCTTCCGGGCGAGGTCCTGGTCCGCATCGAACTGGCCACCGTGTGCGGCAGCGACCTGCACACCATCGCCGGTGACCGGCCCACTCCCGTGCCCACCGTCCTGGGACACGAGGCCGTCGGCGTCGTCGAGGCGGTCGGCGGCTCGCCCACCACCGTCGGCGGCCTGCCCGTCGTCCCCGGACAGCGGGTCACCTGGACGATCGGCACCTCCTGCGGCACCTGTCAGCGCTGTACCCGCGGCGTCCCACAGAAATGCGAGAGCGTCCGCAAGTACGGGCACGAGGCCATCACCGACCACTGGCGGTTCAACGGCGGCCTCGCCACCCACTGCCACCTGGCGGC
>NZ_JBHYYB010000227.1:0-3250 GCF_042752535.1 Kitasatospora sp. NPDC059327
GGCGCCTTCACGAGCATGGGCGTCACCCACCGCCGGCGCCCCCTGACCGCCGGGGCGTGCTGTTCGTCTCCTCGGAGTACGAGATTGGCCTCGTCAACATCGTCTGCAGCCCCACGCGTGGCAGTGCCGGCGCGCGCACCGCCCTGCTGGTGACGATTCGGGATACGTCGCTCCCGCTTCGCCTCTCCGGCCGCGGCTCCCGTACGTCGCCCAGGGGATCAAGGTCACCCGCCGTCGGGGCGACCCGAACGGCGGGAAGATCCAGATCGAGCACGTCCTGCCGTCACCTGCCACGACGCGTTCTCCGCGACCGATGCCCAGCCTGCCCAAGTCGTGCGCGAGCACTGGCATGGCGAGCCCATCATTCCGCCCGGGACACCACGGTCGCCGGGGACGCCTCCAAGATCGGCGCCGGGAACACGCCCCGCGCGATGACCACTTTCCGTAACCTCGCCGGCACCCTGGCCCGCGTTGCCGGGCTGGACCAACGCCGCCCACTCGATCTCATCCACCCCGGCAGGTGAGAGCTCACGCATCTTGGGGGCGGCCGGGGTGAATCGGGACTTTCCTTCAATGCCCTGCTGTCGGCGGGTGGCATCCTGAATGCCAGTAGATGGCCGCTGGGCAGGGTGAATGAGCATGACAGGGAAGACCTTCGGCAAGATCGACTATTTCACGTCGGCCGCGAGCGGAGTCGAGTTCCTTCTCGGCCGACTGGACGGGTACCGATACTCCCCCCACACGCACGACACCTTCATCGTCGCGGCAGTGTCCCACGGTGCCGGCGCTCTCTCGATCGGCGGCCGGCCCTACAACCCAGGGGTGGCGCAGTTGATCTTCTGCAACCCTTTTGAGGTTCACGACGGTGCCGCCCGCGGCAGCGCTCTGAGCTATGCGGCGAGCTACCCGCCGGAACCTCTCCTGCACCGCATCGCCGCCGAGAGCGCGGAAGCTCCCCTGCGCGGGACGGTGCGTTTCACCGAGGCCGTGGTGGACGATCCCGCGGGTGCGGCCATGTTTCTCCGGGCTCACGAGAGTTCACGGCGCGGCGAGTGCGCATTCGAGGCAGAGGAACACCTCTTCACGACGTACGCGTACTGCCTGTCGCGCTATGCGGCCGTCCGCTTCGCGGAAGCCGGCCACGAGGAGGGCCCCGTCGATCGTGCCGTCACGCTGCTGTGCGACGACTACGCCGCCAAAGTGACGCTTTCGGACCTCGTCGACGAGGCGGGAGTCCCACGGCAGCGGCTCATCAGCGCGTTCCGCCGCCGCACGGGACTCACACCACATGCCTTCCTCGTCAATCGGCGCATCATCGCCGCGAAACAGCTCCTGCGCGGCGGCGAGAAGGCATCGGCCGTGGCGATGAGAACCGGCTTCAGCGATCAAGCTCACCTGATCAGGACGTTCAAGGCGCGCATCGGCGTCACGCCCGGCGCCTATCAGCAGGCCGTTCGCGAACGGTGACGACCCGCCGGCGTCCCTCTGCTTCCCTTCCGTCCTCGCAACGCCCTCGCGGCTCACCCCATTCGGGAGTACGCATCATGTCCAGGCGCCTGCCGGAACCGTTTCGCGTCAAGGTCGTCGAACCCATCCGGATGACCACGCGCAGCTACCGAGAGGAGGCGCTGCACCGTGCAGGCCTCAACCTCTTCTCTCTCGGCAGCGACGACGTCTACATCGACCTCCTCACCGACAGTGGCACCGGAGCGTTGAGCGATCGGCAGTGGGGCGGCCTCGTCACGGGCGACGAGGCGTACGCGGGCAGCAGAAGCTTCCACCGGCTGCCGGACACCATCCTCCGGATACTCGGATTCCCCCTGACCATTCCCACCCATCAGGGACGGGCCGCCGAGAACATCCTCTTCCCCGAACTGGTCACGCACCGCGAGTCGCACTCGCCGGTGTTCGTCTCCAACTTCCATTTCGAGACGACCAAGGCCCACGTGGAACTCGCCGGCGCGCGGGCGGTCAACACCCTGACTCCCGACGCGCTGGACACCGGCACCTACCACCCGTGGAAAGGAAACTTCGACCTTCCGGCGCCCAGGTCCGCCATCGAGCGGCACGGCGCCGCGAACGTGGCCGGTGTCATCGCCACGATCACCTGCAACACCTCCGGGGGCTAGCCCATGTCGGTCGCCAACCTGCGCGAAGTCTCGTCCCACTGCCGCGGCCTGGGTATCCCGGTCATCCTCGACATCGCGCGCTTCGCCGAGAACGCCTGGTTCGTCAAACACCGCGAGGAGGAGTTCAAGGACAGCACCATGTCCCAGATCGTGGCGGAGACCATGGCGTGCGGAGACATCGCCGTCGCATCCGCCAAGAAGGACGGACTGGTCAACATCGGCGGCTTCTGCGCCTTCCGCGAGGACGGCGACCTGTACCGAAGGGCTCAGCAGCGGTGCCTGCTGACAGAAGGCTTCATCACCTACGGAGGGCTGGCGGGCCGCGACATGGAAGCGCTCGCCATCGGCCTGGAGGAGGCCATCGACCCCGACTACCTCACCTACCGGATCGGACAGGTCGCCTACCTCGGTGAGCGTCTGCGCGCGGCCGGCATCCCGATCCAGCACCCCACCGGAGGCCACGCGGTCTTCGTCGACGCCGGGGCCATGCTCCCCCACCTGCCCCACGACCAGTTCCCCGGGCACGCCCTCGCCTGCGCCCTGTACCTGGAAGCGGGCGTCAGATCAGTGGAGATCGGGTCACTGCTGCTCGGCCGCAACCCGGACACCGGTGTACAGGAGAAGGCACCACTCGAACTGCTGCGACTCACCATTCCGCGCCGCGCCTACACCAACGACCACATGGACTACGTGGCCGACGCGCTGATCGAGGTGGCGGCCAGGGCGGCCACGATCAACGGCATCCGCTTCGACTACGAGCCGCCCGTGATGCGCAACTTCACCGGCCGCTACCGCTGGATCTGACCATCCCACCAAGTGCTCCCGAGATCGAGGCCACCGAAGCCCCAGGCACCTGAACGTTCGCCGCCTGGTCGCGGGAGCAACGACACAGCCGAGGCGGTCAAGGCCGGCAAGGTCGTCGACGATGGTGTCGCCCCGGTACTCCCCGGTGAGTTCTTCGTCATCACCCTGACCCTGGCCGCCAGTGCGAAGTGCGTCCTGGTTGCCGCGGGCCGGCACGGCGCGGGGAGTATCAGAATTTCGGTGGACACCCTGATCAAGGGAGTCACTGATGAGCTCGCTGACGGATCACCGGATCGAGTCGGTTCCTGAGGGGACGG
>NZ_JBHYYB010000228.1:0-3152 GCF_042752535.1 Kitasatospora sp. NPDC059327
GTCCGACGCCGGCACCAAACTCCCCGGCGTCGCCCTGCCCGCCGCCGGCACCCAGTCGATGCCCGTCCAGGAACCCGGCGACCGCCCGCACCGCCGGCTGCCCTACCGGCCCTGGGCCGACATCACCGTCGACCGCGCCACCGGTCTGGTCACCTGCACCCTGACCAACGACGGCACGGTCGCCTTCCCCTACACCGTCTACCCCAACATCGTGTACGCCTTCGCCGGCACCCCGTTCTCGGTCGCCCCGGGCGCCTCCCGCACGTACACCTGGGACGCCGCCGCCACCGACGGCCGCTACGACTTCACCGTCCACGGCCCGGACGGCTTCGTCCGCCGCTTCGCCGGCACCGTCGTCCGCGACGGCCAGGACGACATCGCCGTTCCCGTGGTGACCGCCACCCCGGGCACCACGGCGCTCACCGTCCGGCTCTCCAACACCGGGCAGACCGCGATCACCTTCACCCTCACGCCCAACGACTACGCGGGCACCGTCCAGACCGTCCGGGTCGCCCCGGCGTCCAGCACCACCGTCGGCTACCCGCTCGACCGGTCCCGCTACGACGTCACCGTCACCGCCCCCACCGGCACCCGCTTCGCCCAGCGCTACGCGGGCACGCTGCACTGAACCCGGACGGCCGGGACCGTCCGCCGACCCGACCCCTCAGCCGGCCGAGCCCGGCGCCAGCGGGCCGGCCGCGACCCGGAAGCCGATGTTGCCGGCCGAGCTGTCGGGCGTGTTGGAACTGCGCGCCGCCACCCGGTAGCGGTTGCAGTACGACGCGTGGCACAGGTGGGAGCCGCCGCGCATCACCCGCGCCGAGCCGTCCGGCGGACCGGCCGGGTCACGGCGCGGCCCGGTGCGGTGGAAGCCGGGGCTGAACCGGTCCGCGCACCACTCCCAGACGTTGCCGACGGTGTTGTACAGCCCGAAGCCGTTCGGCCGGAAGGCGGTCACCGGGGCCGTGCCCCGGTGACCGTCCTCCGCCGTGTTCAGCGTCGGGAAGACGCCCCGCCAGATGTTGCACAGGTGCTTCCCCCCTGGGGCGAGTTCGTCGCCCCAGGGGTAGCGCTTCTGCTCCAGGCCGCCCCGGGCGGCGTACTCCCACTCGGCCTCGGTCGGCAGCCGGGTTCCGGACCAGGCGCAGTACGCCTGCGCGTCGTGCCACGACACGTGCACGACGGGGTGGTTCTGCCGCGTCGTGACGGAGGACCCGGGACCCTCCGGCGCCCGCCAGCTCGCCCCGGCCACCGCCCGCCACCAGGGCACGGCGGCCACCGGCGGTGCGGCGGCGGCGAGTTCCTCGGGCAGGAAGCCCTCGAAGACGAAGGAGAAGCCGAAGCCCTCGGCCTCGGTCCGGTAGCCGGTGGCCTTGACGAAGGTCGCGAACGCGGCGTTGGTCACCGTGGTCGGCGCGATCCGGAACGGACTCAACTCCACCTCGCGCACCGGGCCTTCGCCGTCGGCCGGGTAGCCCGTCCGGTCCTCCGTGCCCATCAGGAACCGGCCGCCGGGCAGCCCGGTCAGCCGGCTCGCGACACGCGCGGCCCTCGGGTCGACGGGGGCCGGGACGACGGGGGCGACCACGCCGGGGGCGGCGAGCGGGGCAGGTGCGCCGAGCAGGACGGGGGCGCCGAGCAGGACGGGGGCGCCGAGCGGGACGGGGGCATCCGCCCCTCGGCCGGGGGTGCAGCAGGGCTTGGTGGTCGTCGGCACGGTGTTCCGTTCCTCGTTCCGCGGTGGTCGGGCCGGGGCCGGCGCCCCGCACCGGCGGACCGGGTGCGGGGCGCCGACCACCGGCGGTCGGACGGTCAGGCGCTCCGGTCGGCGGCCAACTGCGCCGCCAGCCCCGGGATGCCGAGCGCCGCCTCCTGCTGCGGCGTCGCCTGGTACAGCAGGTTGGACAGCTGGTACGGGTCGCCGGCCAGGTCGTAGTACTCGCGGAACTTCACCGCGCCCGTGCCGGAGACGGTGCCGTTCGCGTCGGTGTGCAGCGCGTAGTACTCGGTGTACTGCCGGTCCTTCGCGACGTACGAGGACCAGGTGGGCGGGCCGCCCGCCGCCGTGCCCTGCTTCCACCACTCGACCAGCAGGTGGTCCCTGCTGTACCCGGTGAGCAGCGAGTGGCCGTCCTGCGGGGTGTCCGGGGTGATGCCGGCGGCGTCGAGGATGGTCGGGGCGATGTCGATGTTGGCGACGACCCGGTTGTCGACCGTGCCCGCGCCGAGCCCGCCGGCCGGCCAGGAGAGGTAGAACGGCACCTCGTGGGCCGGGGAGTAGGGCACGGACTTCTTGCTCCAGCCGTGGTCGGCCCAGGTGAAGCCGTTGTCGCCGAGGTAGACGACCAGGGTGTTGTCGAGCTGGCCGAGCGCCGCCAGCTTGTCGTGGATCGCCTGGACGGCGTCGTCGACGGAGAGCAGGGTCCGCAGCTGCCTGGTCCGCAGCGCCTGGGCGTCGGCCAGCGTGGCGGTGGCGTTCTGGATGTACTCGGGCTTGTCACTGCGGTCGGTCTCAAGGACCGACGGGCGCCCGTTCCACGGCGGCACCACCGTGTCGGCGTACTTGGCGGCCGGGACGTTGGGCGCGTGCGAGGCGTACGGGGTCACGTAGGCGAACCACGGGCGGGCGTCGGTGGCGGCCTTGTCCAGGAAGGCCAGCGTGCGGTTCCTGACGATGTCGGTGGTGTAGCCGGTGAGCGTCTGGACCGTGCCGTCGATGTTCCAGCGGGCGTCGTTGTAGGCGGGCTGGAGCAGCGCCCACTCCTCGAAGTGCGGCGGGTTGTCCGCCAGGGTCCAGGAGTTGAGGTACTTGCCGAACAGCCCGGTGCGGTAGCCGGCCTGCTTGAGGTAGCGCTGCACGGTGGTGTGCTGGTCCAGGCTGTACGAGGCGCCGTTGTTGCGCACGCCGTGGTTGTGGGCGTACCGGCCGGAGAAGACCGACGACCGCGAGGGCGCGCAGAGCGGCGTGGTGACGTGCCCGTGGGTGAACCGGACGCCCTGGCCGGCGATCCAGTCGACGGTCCGCCGGATCGCCCAGTCGGTCTGCTTGGGCTGGTCGTCGGTGACGATCAGCAGGATGTTCGGCCGGGCGGCCCCGGTCGCGGCGGCCGCCGGCCGGGCGGCGGCCACCTGGAGCGCGGCCGGGGCCGCGG
>NZ_JBHYYB010000229.1:0-1600 GCF_042752535.1 Kitasatospora sp. NPDC059327
GTGGGTGACTGGTCGTTGTTTGAGAACTGCACAGTGGACGCGAGCATCTGTGGCCAAGTTTTTAAGGGCGCACGGTGGATGCCTTGGCACCAGGAACCGATGAAGGACGTGGGAGGCCACGATAGTCCCCGGGGAGCCGTCAACCAGGCTTTGATCCGGGGGTTTCCGAATGGGGAAACCCGGCAGTCGTCATGGGCTGTCACCCATACCTGAACACATAGGGTATGTGGAGGGAACGCGGGGAAGTGAAACATCTCAGTACCCGCAGGAAGAGAAAACAACCGTGATTCCGGGAGTAGTGGCGAGCGAAACCGGATGAGGCTAAACCGCGATGGTGTGAGACCCGGCAGGGGTTGCCATTGTGGGGTCGTGGGATTCTTCTTGATCGGTCTGCCGGCCGGTCGACGAGTCAGAAACCGTATGGGTAGTCGAAGGACATGCGAAAGGTCCGGCGTAGAGGGTAAGACCCCCGTAGACGAAATCTGTACGGCTCGTTTGAAGTATTCCCAAGTAGCACGGGGCCCGAGAAATCCCGTGTGAATCTGGCGGGACCACCCGCTAAGCCTAAATATTCCCTGGTGACCGATAGCGGATAGTACCGTGAGGGAATGGTGAAAAGTACCGCGGGAGCGGAGTGAAATAGTACCTGAAACCGTGTGCCTACAAGCCGTGGGAGCGTCGGACATGGGCTTGCCTGTGTCTCGTGACTGCGTGCCTTTTGAAGAATGAGCCTGCGAGTTTGCGGTGTGTAGCGAGGTTAACCCGTGTGGGGTAGCCGTAGCGAAAGCGAGTCCGAATAGGGCGTTTGAGTTGCACGCCCAAGACCCGAAGCGGAGTGATCTAGCCATGGGCAGGTTGAAGCGGAGGTAAGACTTCGTGGAGGACCGAACCCACCAGGGTTGAAAACCTGGGGGATGACCTGTGGTTAGGGGTGAAAGGCCAATCAAACTCCGTGATAGCTGGTTCTCCCCGAAATGCATTTAGGTGCAGCGTCACGTGTTTCTTGCCGGAGGTAGAGCACTGGATAGGCGATGGGCCTCACCGGGTTACTGACCTTAGCCAAACTCCGAATGCCGGTAAGTGAGAGCGTGGCAGTGAGACTGTGGGGGATAAGCTCCATGGTCGAGAGGGAAACAGCCCAGAACACCGACTAAGGTCCCTAAGCGTGTGCTAAGTGGGAAAGGATGTGGAGTCGCAGAGACAACCAGGAGGTTGGCTTAGAAGCAGCCACCCTTGAAAGAGTGCGTAATAGCTCACTGGTCAAGTGATTCCGCGCCGACAATGTAGCGGGGCTCAAGCACATCACCGAAGTCGTGTCATTGCAGCATATAGGGCCAACGCCTGCTGTGATGGGTAGGGGAGCGTCGTGTGCCGGGTGAAGCGGCGGTGGAAACCAGTCGTGGACGGTACACGAGTGAGAATGCAGGCATGAGTAGCGATACAAGAGTGAGAAACTCTTGCGCCGATTGACCAAGGGTTCCTGGGTCAAGCTGATCTGCCCAGGGTAAGTCGGGACCTAAGGCGAGGCCGACAGGCGTAGTCGATGGACAACGGGTTGATATTCCCGTACCCGCTTTGAAGCGCCAACGTCGAACCAGGT
>NZ_JBHYYB010000229.1:1693-3090 GCF_042752535.1 Kitasatospora sp. NPDC059327
AGTCTGAGACCTGATGCCGAGCCGATTGTGGTGAAGTGGATGATCCTATGCTGTCGAGAAAAGCCTCTAGCGAGTTTCATGGCGGCCCGTACCCCAAACCGACTCAGGTGGTCAGGTAGAGAATACCGAGGCGTTCGGGTGAACTATGGTTAAGGAACTCGGCAAAATGCCCCCGTAACTTCGGGAGAAGGGGGGCCATTCCTGGTGATGAGTCTTGCACTCTGAGCTGGGGGTGGCCGCAGAGACCAGCGAGAAGCGACTGTTTACTAAAAACACAGGTCCGTGCGAAGCCGTAAGGCGATGTATACGGACTGACGCCTGCCCGGTGCTGGAACGTTAAGGGGACCGGTTAGCTTGGATTCGTCCGGGCGAAGCTGAGAACTTAAGCGCCAGTAAACGGCGGTGGTAACTATAACCATCCTAAGGTAGCGAAATTCCTTGTCGGGTAAGTTCCGACCTGCACGAATGGCGTAACGACTTCTCGACTGTCTCAACCATAGGCCCGGTGAAATTGCATTACGAGTAAAGATGCTCGTTTCGCGCAGCAGGACGGAAAGACCCCGGGACCTTTACTATAGCTTGATATTGGTGTTCGGTTCGGCTTGTGTAGGATAGGTGGGAGACTTTGAAGCAGCAACGCCAGTTGTTGTGGAGTCGTCGTTGAAATACCACTCTGGTCGTGCTGGATGTCTAACCTGGGTCCGTGATCCGGATCAGGGACAGTGTCTGGTGGGTAGTTTAACTGGGGCGGTTGCCTCCTAAAGAGTAACGGAGGCGCCCAAAGGTTCCCTCAGCCTGGTTGGCAATCAGGTGTTGAGTGTAAGTGCACAAGGGAGCTTGACTGTGAGACTGACGGGTCGAGCAGGGACGAAAGTCGGGACTAGTGATCCGGCGGTGGCTTGTGGAAGCGCCGTCGCTCAACGGATAAAAGGTACCCCGGGGATAACAGGCTGATCTTCCCCAAGAGTCCATATCGACGGGATGGTTTGGCACCTCGATGTCGGCTCGTCGCATCCTGGGGCTGGAGTAGGTCCCAAGGGTTGGGCTGTTCGCCCATTAAAGCGGTACGCGAGCTGGGTTTAGAACGTCGTGAGACAGTTCGGTCCCTATCCGCTGTGCGCGTAGGAGTGTTGAGAAGGGCTGTCCCTAGTACGAGAGGACCGGGACGGACGAACCTCTGGTGTGCCAGTTGTCCTGCCAAGGGCATGGCTGGTTGGCTACGTTCGGGAGGGATAACCGCTGAAAGCATCTAAGCGGGAAGCCTGCTTCGAGATGAGCACTCCCACCTCCTTGAGAGGGTAAGGCTCCCAGTAGACGACTGGGTTGATAGGCCGGATATGGAAGCCCTGTAAGGGGTGGAGTTGACCGGTACTAATAGGCCGAGGGCTTGTCCTCAG
>NZ_JBHYYB010000230.1:0-3064 GCF_042752535.1 Kitasatospora sp. NPDC059327
CGACCACGGTGGTCGGTGCCCTTCGCCGTGGCCGACGCGCACGACCCGGTCGGTGCGACGGCGTTCCCCGTGACGGTCGGCCCCGGGCTTCCTGCCCGGCCGCTGCGGCACGAGCGCGCGGTGCCGCCCGGCCGCGTCGGCCCGGCGGCCTCACTCCGCGGCCGAGGACACCGACGCGGCCGGGGGCTCGGCGGGCGTCGTGCGGCCGTCCGCGCGGCCGGAGCGCCAGGCGAGGCCGGCCGCCGCCACGGCGAAGGCCGCCGCGGCCGGCAGCAGGTACCCGGCGGAGCCGAAGGCCTTCAGGCCGATCGCCCCGAGGACGCCGGCCAGCGACACCGCCAGGTACAGCACGGCCGCGTTGAGCGAGACGACCAGGGACTCGGAGCCCGCCGGGGCGAGGGCGATGATCCGCTGCTGCTGCGGCGCGGTCAGCGACCAGGAGGCCACCCCGCAGAACGCCACCGCCACCAGCGCGGCCGTGAACGAGTCCCGGACCTCCAGCATCACCAGGAACACGGCCGCGAGCCCCAGGCTCGCGGTGATCACCACCCGGCGCGGCCCGTACCGGTCGGCGAGGTGCCCGGCCATCAGGTTCCCGGCGGTCCCGGCGACCCCGAAGACCAGCAGCAGCAGCGCCACCCGCGCGCCGTGTCCCCCGACGGCCGGCGCGAAGACGGAGCTGATGTACGTGTAGGGGAGGTAGACGCCGATGAAGGCCAGCAGGGTGCAGGCGAGCACGCCCGCCACCCGCCGGTCGGTGAGCGGGGACAGGCGCCGGCGCAGTCCGGCCGCGGTGCCGAGCCTGATCTCGGGCAGCCGCAGCGCGATCACGGCGGCGACCGGGACGGCCAGCGCCGTGACGAACCACATCGTCGCCCGCCAGCCGACCGCGTCGCCGATGGCGGTGCCCAGCGGAGCGCCGAGGGCGAGCGAGGCGGTCAGGCCCACGGTGACGACGGCGATCGCCCGGCCGCGGTGGCGCTCACCGGCGAGCGCCGCCGCCGTCGCGCCCGCGTTCGGGGTGAACATCGCCGCACCCGCCGCCGCGACCACCCGGGAGGCCAGCACCAGCCCGTAACCGGGGGCGACCGCCGTCACCACGTTGCCCACTCCGAACACCAGCAGCGCCGTGACCAGCACGGTGCGCCGTGACCAGGTGCTGGTGAGCGCCGCCAGGACCGGGGAGAGCACCGCGTAGGCAATGGCGAAGACACTGACCAGCTGGCCCGCCGCGGCGACGTCGACGTGCAGCGAGCCGGCGATGTCGGGGAGCAGGCCCGCGATGACGAAGGCGTCGGTGCCCACGGCGAAGGTACCGAGGGCCAGGAGCATCGCGGCGGGCCCCCAGGGGGCGGCCGGGGACTCGTCGGCAGGGTCGGTCATGGTGCGACTCCCGGTTCGATGATCGGCGTCTATGACGACCGGCATCGTAACTATGCGAGTGGAACGACTGGCGCCGGAAACGCCGTCGACCGACGGATTCCGGCCAAACGCCCCTCGTCGAAGGCCTGTTGAAGCTCCCGACGACTCCCGGCCGCACGGGGACGCCGCTCCCCGGCGACGGCCGGAAACCCTCACAAGGGTCAATGCCCATCGGAAAAGACGACTACTATCGAAGCGCGGAGAGCCTCCGGCCGAGCGGCCCGGACGGATGGGTATCGTCCGGAGCGGTACACGGCGCACGGCCGCACCGACGAGCAGGGTGGAGCGGATGCACGCGATCGAGGAGACCTGGCTGCCCCAGCCCGACCTGGCGACGGTGGACATCGGCACCGTGCTCCAGGCGCTGGCCGATCCGGTGCGCCTGCAGATCCTCCGGGCGCTCGACGCCTCCGCCGAGGAGTCGTGCACGACGCTGGACCTGCCCGTCAAGCGCTCGACCGTCTCGCACCACCTGCGCACCCTGCGCGAGGCCGGTGTCGTGGCGACCAGGCTGGTCGGCAACAGCCGGCTCAGCCGGCTGCGCCGGGACGACCTCGAAGCCCGTTTCCCCGGGCTCCTGACCTCGATCCTCGCGGCCGCCCCGGCGACCGCCCCCGCGTCCGTCCCGACCGAGTGACCCGGCGGGGCCGGTGATCCCGACCGCCGCCGCGCCATCGCGTCCACCCCACCGCCCGAACGGCGAGAAGGAGCACAGCATGGGCCGCTACGCCCACCTGGCGTACACCGACGAGGTGCGCCTGGTCCAGCGGGAACAAGGAAGCGAGTTGTCGGCCGTCCGCCAGCTCGCGCACGGCGACGAACCCGAGGAACTGACGGAGGCCGAGGCCGGCTTCATCCAGTCCCGCGACGGGTTCTACCTGGCCAGCGTCAGCGAGACCGGCTGGCCGTACGTCCAGTTCCGCGGCGGGCCGCCCGGCTTCGCCCAGGTCGTCGACGAGCGGACGATCGCCTTCGCCGAGGTACGCGGCAACCGCCAGTACATCAGCACCGGCAACATCCGCGCGGACGGCCGGGTGGCCCTGTTCTTCATGGACTACGCCCGCCAGGCCCGGCTGAAGCTCTTCGGCCGGGCTTCGGTGCAGGAACTGGAGAAGAACCCGGAGCTCGACCGGCGCCTGCTCGCCACCCGGACCGAGGGCCGGGTGGAGCGCCTGATGACCGTCCACGTCGAGGGCTTCAACTGGAACTGCCCCCAGCACATCACCCCGCGCTTCTCCGAGGCCGAACTCCGGCCCCACCTCGACCAGTTGCAGGAGCGGATGGCCGCACTGGAGGAGGAGAACCGAGTCCTGCGGACGCAACTGGAGCAGCGGGCCGGGTAGCCCCGCCCCGGAAGGCACGGCGGCGCCGGACCGGCACCGCTTGGGGCGGCCCGGAGGTCGGCCGCCCGCGCCCGGTCGCCCTCGGCGGCCCACCGGGCGGAGCGTTCGAGGCACCTGCGGAAGACGGCGGCCGTCCCGAGCCGGCCGGCCGGGCACCGTTGCGCGGTCGCTTCCGGCCGGGCCGTCGGGGGCCGTCACGCCCCGGACGCTGTTGGTTAATTCGGGTTGTGCGTGACGTCGGACTTCAAGACCTGGTTGTGGTCTTGAAGTCCGACGTTGTCGTTTGCGGTGGGTGCGGG
>NZ_JBHYYB010000231.1:0-3005 GCF_042752535.1 Kitasatospora sp. NPDC059327
TGTGGGTGGGGACGGTGCTTGGCCCGTCTGGTCAAGGGGCTCGACGGCCCTGGCCCGCATCAGGGCTCCGCACCGTCCCCGGGTGCCCATTAGGCTCGCATCCGCCGGGACTTGAATCCCCTGCGCCCCGGCGATGAGCTCGTCATTGAACTGGGGCTCCTTACCGTCCACCGCCGTGACCTCACCGACGACCGGACGCGCGTGATCAACCGGCTGCGTGGCCGCCTCACCGGCATCTTCCCCGCCCTTGAACGGGCTCTGGACCTGACCAACGCCGGGCCCCTGGTCCTGCTCGCCGGCTACCAGACCCCGGCCGCCATCCGCCGGATCGGCGCTCGCCGTCTGGTGACCTGGCTGCGCAACCGCAAGGTCCGCGGGGCCGCGCAGCTGGCTCAGGTAGCCGCGGAGGCCGCCGAGAGCCAGCACACCAGCGTGACCGGCGAGAAACCGACCGCCCAGCTCGTTCACACGCTCGCGAGGGAGGTGATGCGCCTCAACGAGCAGATCACGGGGCTCGACAAGCTCATCGAGGCCCGGTTTTGCGAGCACAGACACGCCGAGGTGATCGCGAGCATGCCCGGTATCGGACCCCTGTTGGGTGCCGAGTTCCTCGCGGCAACGGGCGGGGACATGACCGCCTTCGCCACACCGGACCGTCTCGCCGGGTTCGCCGGCGTAGCCCCGGCTCCGCGCGACTCGGGGAAGATCAGCGGCAACCTGCACCGGCCGAAGAGATACAGCCGCAGTCTTCAACGCGTCTTCTACACGTCCGCGTTGATCAGCATCCGCTACTGCGAAGAGTCCCGCCGCTTCTACGACCGCAAGCGCGCCGAGGGCAAGCGGCACACCCAGGCCGTCCTCGCTCTCGCCCGGCGCCGCGTCAACGTGCTGTGGGCCCTGCTGCGTGACGGACGGTGCTACGAGTCCATACCTCCCGTCACGACAGCCGCTTGACAAGAAGATTAGGAATCGTAGGCGCTGGCGTTGCCGCCGGGGATGGGGTCGATCTGGAGGTAGCGGCCGAGGGCGGGGCTGTAGAGGCGGGCGCCCATGAGGATGTCGCCGTCGAGGGCTTCGGCGGAGCGTTGTTTGCCGCCGAGCCAGCCGTAGCGGACTCCGGTCTGGCCGTCCTGGGGGATGCCGAACTCGTCGAAGTCCAGCACGACGGGCTTGGTCAGCGCGGTGTCGGTGGTGATGACGACGGAGCCGAACAGGTTGGTGAGCTGGAGTTGGACGTCGCCGGTCTTGCTGGTGGTGGCGACGAGGTCGGCGTCGGGGCCCGAGACGTTGCGGGTCAGGGTGCCCTGGGTGGTGTCCTCGATGGTCCAGCGGACCTCGTCGGAGTCGTCGCCGTAGTGGTTCAGCTTGGAGGTGGCGCCTGCCCAGGTGCCGTTCGCCTGCTTCTTCGAGGTGGTGAACGCGGTCAGGCGGTGGGCAGCGTCGACGGCCCACTCCTGCTTGGTGTCCCCCTTCTCCTGGGCGGCGACGCGGTCGTTCGCCCAGTAGGTGTTGGTCGCGCCGGTCGCGGTCTTCACGGTGCGCCCGAAGGCGTCGTAGACGTAGCCGGCGTCGGTGAGGCGGTCGGCGCTGTCGTAGGTGTGGTTCTCCGCCGTGGCTCCGCCGGTGCTGCACTCGCCGGCCGCCCCGCGCGGGGAGGTCTGCTTGGACAGGCGGTTGGAGTGGGTGTCGAAGGCGTACTGGCGGGTGACGCAGCCGGTGGTGACCGTGTTCTGTTCGGCCTTCACCAGCCGGCCGAGGCGGTCGTACTGGTAGGTGCGGGTGGCGGTGGAGCTGGTGTCCTTGGCCACCTGGCCCTGGGTGGAGATGTCGGCGCTCTGGGCCCAGATCACCTTGTTGTCGCTGGTGCGGGTGTAGGTGCGGGCGGTGGCCTCGCCGACGGCGTTGACGGTGTCCTTGCGGACGATGCCGCCGGGGTAGGTCTGCTCGACGAGCTGGCCGTCCGGGCCGTACTTGGCGGTGAACTCACCGGCGACGCTGTCGGTCACGGAGGTGACCAGGCCGCGCGGCTCCTTGACGCGGTCGTAGGCGTAGGTGGTGGACCCGGTCGGGTCGGAGACCTTGACCGGCTTGCCGAACCGGTTAAACTCGCTGGTGCTGGTGCGGACTTTGCCCTATTTCGTGGATACTTGGGTCCTATGCCAGCAGTCCCAGCCTATCCATGTGGGATGACTGCTGCTCGAAGTCGACGGGGCTGAGGTAGCCGAGTGCGGAGTGGCGCCGCAGGCGGTTGTACCAGGCCGGCCAGGAGAACGTCTCGCTGCGGGCCTTGGCCCGGGTCAGCCATCGCGAGCCATGGAGGAGTTCTCGCTTGAGCGTGGCGAAGAACGACTCCGCCATGGCGTTGTCATAACTCGATCCGACTCGGCCCATCGAGCGGCGTATCCCGTGCTCACGGCAGGCGTCGGGGAACGCGGCCGACGGTTTGGGCGCCGCGGTCCGAGTGAGTCACCACGCCGCGCGCGTCCCCGCCCCGGACACCGACCGCCGAGCGGACCGCGTCGACCACCAGGCCGGAGCGCATGTGCTCCGCCGGCGACCAGCCGACCACCCGGCGGGAGTGCATGTCGATCACCGTGGCCAGGTACATCCACGACCCGCCGACCGGCAGGTACGTGATGTCGCCGCACCAGCGTACGTCCGGAGCCGACGCCGCAAAGTCCCGCCCGACCAGGTCCGGTGCGGCTGGCACCGCCCGGTCGGCCATCGTGGTTCGCACCGTGCGCCGCGGGTGCCGCCCGGCGATCCCGCGCTCGCGCATCAACCGGGCCACCCGCTTGTGGTTCACCACCCCGTGCCGCTCGCGCGGCTCCCGGGTGATCCGCGGAACCCCGCAGGCGCCCCGGGATCCGTCGTGGATCTCCTCGATCCGCTGCGCGAGGTCCTCGTCGGCGCGGCGGTGGGCACGTGACCTGGAACTGGGAGTACCTGCCCGGCGAGCAGCACGTCACCGCCGGCGCCTCGGCTGGCCTCCTCCCCGTCGTCGA
>NZ_JBHYYB010000232.1:0-2997 GCF_042752535.1 Kitasatospora sp. NPDC059327
CCCCATCGACACCAAGGCCTACCACCGCTACGCGGCACTCGGCCTCACCCGCCTCATCACCTACCCGCTGCCCCTGCGCGACGTCCAGGACGTCATCGACCACCTCCGCCGACACGCCCGCCTCCCGCACTGAACACACCACGGCAGCGCGGAACGACGCCTCCGCCGACGCGGGGCGTCATCCACGACCGGGCGGTCTGCGCGTCGCCCCGCGTCGCGTGGTCCGGTGTCGCTGGGCTTCGGCCGGCCGTCGGGGGCGGTTCACCGGTCGCCGTGCCGGTTCACAGGCCGCCGGTGTAGAGAAGGCGGTTGGGCGAGTCGGGGCCGAGTCGGGTGAGGACGTCGGTCGTGGAGCCGGCGACGAGTCCGGCGCGGACGTCCTGGGGGGAGGCCTGAGGGGTCTGTTGCTGGAGGAGGGCGGCGGCGCCGGCGACGTGGGGCGCGGCCATGGACGTGCCGTTGAGGGTGCTGGATCCGCCGCCGAGCTTGGCGGAGACGATGGCGACGCCGGGCGCGTACAGCGACAGGCAGGGGCCGTGGTTGCTGAAACTCGCCTGCCGGTCCTGCTTGTTGACCGCGCCGACGGTGAGGGCTTCGCGCGCGCGGGCGGGGGAGAAGCCGCACGCGTCCTGGGCGTCGTTCCCGGCCGAGATCACGGGCAGCACGCCACGGTCCGCCACCGCGTCCACGGCCGCGTCGAGCGCCTCGGAGACGGGTCCGCCGAGTGAGGCGTTCAGCACCGCCGGCCGCTGGGCGTGGGCGGCGACCCAGTCCAGGCCCGCGAGGGAAGCCGCGGTGGAGCCCTGCCCCTGGCAGTCGAGGACCCGGACGGCCGTCAGCGACACCGCACGGGCCACCCCGTAGGTCCGACCGCCGACGATCCCGGCCACGTGGGTCCCGTGGGAGTGGCAGTCCTGGCCGTCGCGGCCGTCGCCGACGGCGTCGAATCCGGCGCCGGCGCGTCCTTCGAACTCCTCGTGCCCGGTCTCGATGCCGGTGTCGAGGATGTACGCCGTGACCCCCTTGCCGGTTCCGGCGACCGTGAAGAGGCCGTCGAGCGGGAGCCTGCGCTGGTCGATCCGGTCCAGGCCCCAGCTCGCCGCCTCGACGCCCACCCGGGGCCCGGCGGGCCGCGCCGTACGAGCCGGTGCGGGAGGGGTGTCGACGCCCATCCGGGCGTTCTCCTCGATCGCCTCGACGCCGGGCAGCCCCCGGGCCGTCCGCAGCTGGAGCGGGGTGAGCGGGGCGGCGAACCCGCGCAGCGCGGTGCCGTAGGTGAACAGGGGCCGGACGCCGAGTCGCCGCAGGACCGTCTCGGGTGAGAACGCGGGCTTGACCCTGACGATGTACTCACCCGGGACGGCCACCGGGGAGCGCGTCACCGTGAGTGCGGGCCGGTCGGGCCAGGTCGCGGCCCGCGCGTCACCGGCGCCGCCGGTCAACGGCACGGTCAGCAGCAGGACGGCGGCTGTACGGCGGGCGATGACACGCATGCGCACTCCATCACGGGAAGAGGAACCGGCAGTGGGTCGGGGAGTCCGAGGAGCGAACGCGGGGGCCGAGGGGCGCGTGCACACGGACACGGCGGCCGGGAAGCGGCGACGTCCGAAGGGGGGACGCGGTCCTGGGTCCGTGGGGTGCCAGGACCGCGTCTGACACCGGGGGAAGGCGCCGCGCCGGGCGCGGCGGTCCCTTACTCTCCGACGATCGCCTCGGCGCGCTGCCGCAGGTCCTGCGGAACGTCGTCCCGCTGGGCGACATCGCGGACCAGATCCTCTACCTCCGCCGTCGTGACGGCGGTGCCGTCGTCGTCGTTGTCGTCTTCACCTGCGCTGTTGATGGCGAGGAAGCCCATGGTGCACTCCAATTCCGGATGGGACCTTCGTGGTCAGTGCACGATCCTGTCCCGTCGGGCGGGCAGCGCGTGGGAAGCCGCCACCCCGGTCCTCCGAAAGAGTGAAGGCCCGGACCTGGTCGGCCGGTCGGCGGCGCCAGTCGCAGCACGGCGTGGCCGCGCGTCCGGGCCACCGTCCTGAACCGCCCGTCGGAGGTCCCCGTCGAGCCGTCGAGCGGCTTCGGGCACCGGTGCCGCTCGACGGCGGATGACTCCCGGCCCGTCGGACCGGGTGGTGGTCCTGCCGCACCGGTGCGTCCGTCACTCCGGGGCGGTGCTGTGCGGGGCGGGTCAGAGCACGGTGATGGCGAACGTGGTGGCGTTGTTCTGTGGGGTCGGGTCGTCGGGGAGTTCGGCTTCGGCGTCGCCTGCCAGCGTTTCCGGGCCCATGCCGCTGGCGACGGAGATCCGGACGGCCGCGGTGACGATGGCGGTGGGTGCCAGGCCGGGTGGGATCACGCACTGCACGGTGTGGCCGTGGGGCAGTGTGCTGCAGGCCGCCTTGGAGGACGTCCCGGTGCCCACGACTCCGGGCGGCAGGTGCACGTACAGGGTGACCGGTACGGCGGTGGCGGCGGTGCCGGTGTTGGTGACCACCGCGTACGCGGTGGTGGAACCGCCGTCCTGCACCGGGGCGGGGCCGACGACCGTCACCGCGAGGTCGGCGTGGCCGGTGGGCGCGTCGGCGGCCGCGGGTGTGGCGGTCAGCAGTGCTGCCGCGCAGGCCAGCTGGAGGATTCGGGAAGGTCGGAGTCGGGACGGCATGACGCTCACTCGTTTCATCCGCGGGTGTCGGCCGCTTGTGCGGACCGGTGGGCCGCCTGACCGGCGGTGCCAGGGCCAGCATCGGGGGCCTGTCCGGCGTGCCGGCCGGGACACGACGGGGTGTCACCCGGGTGGGTGGCGGTGGCCGGGCCGGGCCGCGTTCGCGCCGGCCGGAGGGCGGTCGCTCGGCCCTTGGGCGCCCCACCGCCGACAGCGGTCCCGGGGCCGCGATGTCCCCGGGGTCGGGCGCGCCCCCCCGGCGCCCGCCCCCCAGACCCCCCGCCCGCGCGGGGGGTGGGGGGTGAATGGGGTCAAGTTGGGGGGGCGGGGTGTTGTGG
>NZ_JBHYYB010000233.1:0-2973 GCF_042752535.1 Kitasatospora sp. NPDC059327
TGCGAACGTTGGTTTGACGCGACCGGGTGGGGCTTGGCGGGCCGGTGCGGGCCGGGGGTGCGGGGGTTCGGTACCGCCGTCACCCCGGGAGCGCTGCCCCGGCCGGGCCGGGGGCCGGCTCAGGCCGAGCGCAGTTCCGCGTACCGGCGCAGGAAGAGGGCCTCGGTGAGGGCCATCCGCTCCAGCTCCCGCGGGTCGACGCTCTCGTTGACCGCGTGGATCTGGGTGGTCGGCTCCTCGACGCCGATCAGCACGATCTCGGCCTGCGGGTAGAGCGACTGCAGGGTGTTGCAGAGCGGGATCGAGCCGCCTTCGCCGGAGGCGACCATCGGCGTGCCGAAGGCCTCGGCCATCGCCGCGCCCATCGCCTCGTACGCCGGGCCGGAGGTGTCCGCGTTGAACGGTGAACCGACGCCCTGCCGTTCGATCCGGAGCCGGGCACCGGTCGGTGCCTGGGCCTCCAGGTGGGCGATCAGCGCCTCCTGCGCGGCGAGGGCGTCGGTGCCCGGCGGCACCCGCAGGCTCACCAGGGCCCTGGCGGCGGCCTGGACGGAGGAGGTGGCGCCGACCACCGGCGGTGCGTCGATGCCGTGGACGGTGACGGCCGGGCGGGCCCAGAGCCGGTCCGCGACGCTGCCGGTGCCGGTCAGCGCCACGCCGTCCAGGACCTTGGCGTCGGTGCGGAACTGCTCCTCGGGGTACTGCACCCCGGGCCAGGTCTGGTCGCTGGTCAGGCCGGCCACCGCGACGTCGCCGTGCTCGTCGTGCAGCGAGGCCAGCATCCGGACCAGGCCCTGCAGGGCGTCCGGGGCGGCACCGCCGAAGGCCCCCGAGTGCAGGTTGCCGGCCAGGGTGGTGAGCGACACCTCGACCATCGTCATGCCGCGCAGGGTGGCGGTGACGGTGGGCAGGCCGGCGGCGAAGTTGCCGGTGTCGCCGATGACGATGACGTCGGCGGCGAGCAGCTCGGGGTGTGCCTGGGCGTACTGCTCCAGGCCGCCGGTGCCCTGCTCCTCCGAACCCTCCACGATGATCTTCAGAGCGACCGGGTACCCGCCGTCGACCTGGCGCAGCGCCCGCAGGGCCGTCAGGTGCATCAGGATGTTGCCCTTGCAGTCGGCGGCGCCGCGCCCGAACCAGCGGCCGTCACGCTCGGTCAGTTCGAAGGCCGGGCTGAGCCAGGCGGCCTCGTCCAGCGGCGGCTGCACGTCGTAGTGGGAGTAGAGCAGCACGGTCGGCGCGCCCTCGGGGCCGGCCAGCTCGCCGTAGACGGCCTGCGTGCCGTCGGGGGTGTCCAGCAGCCGCACGTCCGTCAGGCCCTCGGCGGCGAAGGCGTCGGCGACCCACCGGGCGGCGCTGCGGCACTCCTCGACGGGGAACTGGCGCGGATCGGCGACCGAGCGGAAGGCGACCAGTTCGGCGAGGTCGGTGCGGGCACGGTCCATCAGGGACCGGACGGCGTCGGCCAGGGGCTGCTGCGGCATCTGGATGCTCCGGAGGTGGAGGGTCCGGGTCCGGGGGGTGGCCCGGCCGGACGGCGCTGACAGGGGGATATGTCGATCATAGGCCGAATCGAACGGCCAGTCCGGAGAGTCGTGCGGACGTTCGGGGCGGCGCGACGGACGAGGGCTCCGGGGGACGCATAGGATGGCTCGACGTGACTGACTCCGGAAGCTCCGATTCCCGTAGCCCGCTCGACGCCGAGGCGCCCGGACAGCCGTCCGAGCCGCGGCCCGCCCCGTCACCGGACGGGCCCGACCGCTTCGAAGGCGTCTGGGACGTCGTCGTGGTCGGCGCCGGACCGGCCGGGGCGTCGGCCGCGCAGGCCGCCGCCGCCCAGGGCCGCCGTGTCCTGCTGCTCGACAAGGCCGAGCACCCCCGGTACAAGACCTGTGGCGGCGGCATCATCGGCCCCTCCCGGGACAGCCTGCCGCCGGGCTTCCGACTGCCGCTGCAGGACCGGGTGCACGCCGTCACCTTCGCGTACCGGGGCCGGTTCACCCGGACCAGGCGCTCCAAGCGGATGCTGTTCGGGCTGGTCAACCGCGACGAGTTCGACCTGCGTCTGGTGCAGGCGGCCAAGCAGGCGGGGGCGGTGCTGGTCACCGGAGTGACCGTCACCGGGGTCGAGCAGCGCGGCGGCGAGCACCGTACGGCCGTCGTCACCGCCGCCGACGGGCGCACCTTCGAGGCGCGGGCGGTGGTCGGGGCGGACGGCAGCGCCAGTCGGATCGGCCGGCACGTCGGGGTCTCCTTCGACCAGATCGACCTCGGGCTGGAGGCGGAGATCCCCGTCCCGGCCGAGGTCGTGGCCGACTGGGCCGGCCGGATCCACCTCGACTGGGGCCCGCTGCCCGGCAGTTACGGCTGGGTGTTCCCGAAGACCGAGTCGAACAGCCTGACCGTCGGCGTCATCTCGGCGCGCGGGGACGGCGAGCGGACCAAGCAGTACCTGGCCGACTACATCCGGCGGCTCGGGCTGGCGGGCTTCCCGCCGAGCGTGGAGTCCGGGCACCTGACCCGTTGCCGGGCCGAGGACTCGCCGCTCTCGCGCGGGCGGGTGCTGGTCGCCGGGGACGCGGCCGGCCTGTTGGAGCCGTGGACCCGCGAGGGCATCTCCTACGCGCTGCGGTCGGGTCGGCTGGCCGGTGAGTGGGCGGTCAAGGTGGCCGAGGCGGGCAGCGCGGCCGACGTCCGCCGCGAGGCGCTGAACTACGCGTTCGCCATCAAGGCCGGGCTGGGTGTGGAGATGCGGGCCGGCAAGCTCATGCTGGCGGCCTTCGAGCGCCGGCCGTACCTGTTCCACGCGGCGGTGTGCCTGGTCGCCCCGGCCTGGCGGGCGTTCGCCCGGACCACCCAGGGGCACACCACCTTCGCCCAGGTGCTGCGGCAGTACCGGGCGGCCCGGAAGCTGACCTCGCTGGCCTCGCGGTAGCGGGCGGGGGCTCCCGCGGACCGCCCGACGTCGGTCGG
>NZ_JBHYYB010000234.1:0-2289 GCF_042752535.1 Kitasatospora sp. NPDC059327
CGTCCCCTCAGGAACCGACTCGATCCGGTGATCCGTCAGCGAGCTCATCAGTGACTCCCTTGATCAGGGTGTCCACCGAAATTCTGATACTCCCGCATTGACAGCCGGGGTCAGAGCCGCTTGAGGAGGGCACGGCGGGTGGGCTCGTGTGCGCGGGCGAGGGCCAGGAGCTCGCGGATGACCTCGGATTTGTCGAGCTGGGTGCGGTGGGTGTCGTCGCGCAGGTCGATGATCCACCGGTCGATCGCCGCGGCTTCGTCGCGCTCGACGCGGACGGTGAGGGCAACGGCGGTGCAGGTCTCGGGTTCAGGCCGCTTCCCGCCGCGGGTGCGGCCCGGGCGGGCAGGTCCGGGCACGGCGGGAACCTGCGGGGCGGCGCCCTGGTCGCCGGCCTCAAGCAGGCCGAGGCCGGGGGCGAGGGCGGGCTGTCCTGGGGGGACGGCACGCAGGGACATGGCGGCGCGGATGGTACGCGGGTACGGGCTCACGATCAGACAGCCTAGGACCGCGACGGCGCCGGGACCTTGAAACTCCGTGACCTGCTTGGCCCCGTGTCGCTCCGACGCCGTGGCGGGTGCCGGCACCGAAATGCTGCACGCCGTCACCCGGTCCGGCAGACGGGCGGGCCGGACAGCATGGATCGGGCGGAGAATTTCGCTGAGATTCGCAACCACCCACGCGTCCGGACGGGCCCGACGCATAGAGGCGCCCGCGCGTCCGCGTGAGAGGCCACCTCCCCGCAACGGGGGCGCGGCGGGCCGCGAGAGGGGTGTGGCAGCGTGGCCCGTCCCGGGAGAGGAGGCGTGCCGGCCGTAGCCTGTCCAGCCGGCCTCGGAACCTGTTTTCGATCCCTCGGGACCAGCCGGCTCGCTACGCTGATATCAGCCGGCCCGTGGGACGTGCCGGTGGGGACCGATACGAGAACGATCAAGGCTGAGTCGGTCCGACGATCGTGTTCGCCGGCCTCGGGGTGAAGGTCTTCGTGGAGACCGTGCGTGATCCGTCCGGCGATGGAGTGGCCGGGCCGGATCGGGGAAGGGGGCCGTTCGTGGAGATCATCAGCGGGTCCGGCCCGCGCAGGCCCTGGCCCGAGTTGACGCGCGACCACCGCCCCGTCCTGATCGTGCCGGCCGACCCCGGCCGCCCGCTGGTCCTCGAAGACGGCTGGGCCGACCGCGACGCCGCGCCCGCGACGGCCACCGGCCCGAATCCGGCCTGGTCAGCGGTCCTCGGCGGTTACCGACTGACCATCCACCGGCCCGGCGGCCGGGCCTGGTTCGACGACGAGATCGCCACCACCCGCGAGTGGAGGCGATCCGTCCTCGCGCACGGCACCCTGCTGCTGATCACCGGCCTGTTCACCAGCGTCTTCGACTTCCGGCCCGCCGCGGCGGCCGGCCGGCTCCTTCTCCTCAGCACCCCGGTCCGGCCCGCCGACGGCTCCTGAGCGTCGGCGGGGTGGTCAAGGACGCGGCCGGCCCCGGACGCAGGGGGCACCCCCTCCGAGGGGCTGGGCGGCGGCGCCCGCGAGGCCGCGGTGGTCCGGTGGGCCTGGTAGGCGGCCTCGGCGGCGCGGTCGGCGACGGCGTGTCGGGCTCGGGCCGGGCGCCGGCCGAGCGATCGCCGGGTCGGCGATCCGTTCCCTCCGCTCCCCGCCGCCCTGGTCGCCGGAGGCGGTGCGGGCGCACCAGCGGGCCTGGCTGGGGCGCTGCTGGCAGTCGGTGGCTGGGTGGGCCGGGGAGTTCGAGGGGCTGGACGAGAACGTCTTCGCCGGGGCCGCCCAGGAGGCCGTACCGGGCAGGACCCGGACG
The DNA here is from genome assembly GCF_042752535.1 of Kitasatospora sp. NPDC059327. Taxonomy (NCBI): domain Bacteria; kingdom Bacillati; phylum Actinomycetota; class Actinomycetes; order Kitasatosporales; family Streptomycetaceae; genus Kitasatospora; species Kitasatospora sp. NPDC059327. The sequence goes on from NZ_JBHYYB010000234.1 coordinate 1,812, forward strand.
AGGCCGTCGACTGCCTGGTCCGCCTGCTCTTCACGCAGCTCGCCGAGTGGGACTGGGCGCGGCGGCGGGTGGTGGCCGCCGAGGAGGTGGGGGTGATCGGGGGTACGGCAGGTGCTGCTGGAGTCGGTGGTCCGCCAACATCACCGCGGGGCCGTCCAACCTTGGCGAGCACGCGTTCACCAGTGCTTTGACGTGCGGGAACGCGCGTTCCTTGATGGGCCGTCAAGGAGTGTCGGGCCGGCCGTCGAGGTGTGCGGGGTGTGCTTCCAAGGTTTCGGTCGGGAGTCTTGGAGACGGTGCCGGGCTCACCTTGGAAACCTCCCCGGAAGCCTTGGAAGGCCGGCCCGCTCACCTTGGAGACGCCCTGCGGCCGGCCACCAGGTTGTCGGGGAGGCGCGCGCCTTGATGGCCGTGGCCCTGGGGCATCAAGGCGCGCGGCCGGGAGTGTCAGGGTGGGCGGGGGGACCATGGTGGGGTT
>NZ_JBHYYB010000234.1:2299-2838 GCF_042752535.1 Kitasatospora sp. NPDC059327
CCCGCCCCCGCCCCCCCCTGCGGCGGGCGGTCGGCGCACGGCCTCGCGGGGGCGGGCCCCCCCCCCCCCCCCCCCGCGGCCGGGAGTGTCAGGGTGTCCGGGGCGACCATCGTGGTGTTCCCGGTGACCCGGTCAAACGCGCTGGAGTACAGGCTGGTGCCCGCGGGCCGGGTCGCCGGGCGCGTGACCTCTGGTCTGCTTGTGGTGTTCACCCGGCATGAGCAACGACACCGTCACTGACACGACCGCCGATGATTGGAAGGGCGTCTACGAGCTCCCGATGGGCGCGTTCAGCGCCTCCGACCGGGCGCGGCTGCAGCTCGCCTCCGAAGCAAGGGGCTGGCGGAGGAGGTGGCCCAACTGGTTCTGCTCCTCGCTCACGACCCCGCCGAGGCCGGGGACTACGCGGCCGCGACGCGGCAGATCCAGTACCGCACCGATCGACTCACCACGTGGGCGTTGACCGCCGAGGTGGCCAGGGGAACCTCGTGGGAACGGATCGCCGACAAGCTCGGCTACACCCCGGAGGGAGAACTGGA
>NZ_JBHYYB010000235.1:0-2813 GCF_042752535.1 Kitasatospora sp. NPDC059327
ACAACAACGTCGCGCGCCTGATGTCCACCGCGCAGGAGCACTACGCCTTCGACGACTCCGACACCTGGACCCTCTTCCACTCCTACGCCTTCGACGTCTCCGTCTTCGAGATGTGGGGCGCCCTGCTGAATGGCGGCCGCCTCGTCGTCGTCCCAACCCCCACCACCCGCAACCCCGACGAGTTCCTCGACCTCCTCGTCGACGAAGAGGTCACCGTCCTCTCCCAGACCCCCACCGCATTCCGTTCACTCATCACCGTCGCCGTCGGCACCGACCCCCGCACCGACCAGCTCTCCCTGCGCGCGGTTGTCTTCGCCGGCGAGAAGCTCGACATCCCCGAACTCCGGCCCTGGACCATCCGACTCGGCCTCGGCCAATGCGCACTGATCAACATGTACGGGATCACCGAGACCACCGTCCACACCACCTACCACCGCCTCACCAAGCGCGACTTCACCCCCGGCGCCGGCAACGCGATCGGCCGCCCCCTCAGTGACCTCGCCATTCACCTCCTCGACCCCCATGGCAACCCCGTCCCCACCGGAATCCCCGGCGAAATCCATGTCACCGGACCAGGCCTCGCCCGCAACTACCTCAACCGCCCCGCCCTTACCGCTCAACGCTTCATCCCCGACCCCCACGGCGCCCCTGGCGCCCGGATGTACCGCAGCGGTGACCTCGCGCTCCAACTCCCCAACGGCGCATATGAATTCATCGGCCGTACCGACGACCAGGTGAAGATCCGCGGATTCCGTATCGAGCTTGGCGAGATCCAGAGCGCGCTGTCCGCACTGGAGAGTGTCCGCGAGGCGGTCGTGCTGGCGCGCGAGGACGTGCCCGGTGACAAGCGCCTGGTCGCCTACTGCACGGCCGCCGAGGCCGGGGCCGGTCTGGACCTCTCCCTTGTCCAGGAGCAGCTGGGCCGGGTGCTGCCCGAGTACATGGTGCCAGCGGCCCTCGTCGTCCTGGAGCGCCTGCCACTGACCCCCAACGGCAAGCTCGACAAGCGCGCGCTGCCTGCTCCCGGTCAGGACGCCTACGTACGTACTGTCTACGTCGCACCCCGCACGCCGGTGGAGGAGCGGATCGTGGCGATCTGGGAGCGGACCCTGGGTGCGGAGCAAGTCGGTGTCCACGACAGTTTCTTCGACCTCGGAGGCGATTCCATCCGGGCCGTGGCCCTGGTCGGGGCGCTGCGCACCGTCGGCTACCCGGCGACCATGCAGGACATCTTCGCCTGCCGCTCGGTGGCGGCGCTGGCCGAGAAGCTGACGGACCGGACGGCCGAGTCATTGGCTGCGCCGGGTGTCCTGCCGTTCGCCCTGATCGGCGCCGAGGACCGCGCGAAGCTCCCCGGCGACGTGGTGGACGCCTACCCGCTGACCCTGGCCCAGCTCGGCATGGTCGTGGAGATGCTGTCCGCCGAGGGCGTGCTGCGCTACCACAACGTCGCCTCGCTCCGGGTCCGCGGCGAGGAGCTGTCGGTGGACGCCCTGCGCCGGGCGGTCGCGGTGCTGGCCGAGCGCCACGAGGTCCTGCGCACCTCCGTCGACCTGGAGTCGTATGGTACGCCCCTGCAACTGGTCCACGCCGCCGCCGAGATCCCGGTGGTGGAGGTGGACCTGAGTGGGCTCGACACCGACGAGCAGGACCGCCGATTGCGGGTGTTCGTCGAGGAGGAGAGCCGGACGGCGTTCGACCTGGAGCAGGCGCCGCTGCTGAGGCTGTTCGTGCACCGCCTCGACGCCGACAGCTGGCAGTTCACCGTCACTCAGGCGCACGTCATTCTGGACGGCTGGAGCTACCGAGCCCTGCTCGGCGAGATCCTCACCTGCTACCGCGAGCTGCGGGACGGTTCCGCGCCGCAGTCCTGGCAGGCGCCGCAGGTCCGCTTCGCGGATGCCGTCGCCGGGGAGGTGGCGGCCCTGGCCTCGGCCGAGGACCGCGCGTACTGGCAGGGGATCGTCGACGGCTGGGCCAAGTTCGACGTGCCCACGGGCTGGGGCGACCCGGCCGGGACCGAGCGCGACCCCTACAGTGTCGAGGTCATCTTCGAGGACCTCGCACCCGCGCTTTCGGCGCTGGCCGCCGAGTCCCGGACGTCGGTCAAGAGCGTGCTGCACGCCGCACACCTGAGGGTGGTCGGTGCCCTCACCACGGAGCCGTGCTTCTTCACCGGTCTGACCTGCCACATCCGCCCGGAGGCCGTGGGCACCGAGCGGGTGCAGGGGATGTTCCTGAACATCCTGCCGTTCGCGATGGACCGCAGTGCCCGCACCTGGCGGGAGCTGGTGCACCAGGTCTTCGACCGGGAGACCGAGCTGTGGCCGCACCGCAGCTTCCCGATGTCGGTGATCCAGCGCGAACTGGCTCGGGTGCCGCGACTGATCGACGTGCACTTCAGCTACCAGGACTTCGGTCAGGACGCCCGAGTGGCCGAGGGCGCGCGGGCCGGCGGGTCGGTCGATGCGGCGGCGAGCCTGGGCGCGAGCGACAACGAGTTCGCCCTGTTCGTGGTGGCCGGTCCCGGCCGGCTCACCATCAACACCCGTACCTCCGCCATGCATCGGGCGAACGGCGACCGCCTGGCCGGGCTGTACCGGGCGGCGCTGGAGGCGATGGTCGCTGATCCGGATGCGGTGATGGACGCCGCCTCGCTGGTGTCGCGTGGGGAGTTGGTGTCGTTCGAGGGCTGGAACGCGACGGCCCGGCCGGGGCGTGGGGAGGTGAGCGTGCCCGAGCTGATCGAGCGCCAGGCCGCGCTCACCCCGGACGCGGTCGCCGTGGCCGCCGCCGGCACCACCCTGTCCTAC
>NZ_JBHYYB010000236.1:0-2742 GCF_042752535.1 Kitasatospora sp. NPDC059327
CCTGATGCTGTCGGGGATCTTGGAAACCGTGGGCTGGCAGCCGGTCAGTTCCGGTGTCCGCTGCAACGGTTTGACCAGGTCAGCAGGTTGGTAGAGCGCACTCTCGGTTGCCTGACTTCGGCGCTGAGGTGGTGTGATCGTTCGGCGAACGGATCGTTCGTGACGGGTGCGTCTGGTGGTTCTGCTGAGAATGAAGGGGTTTCGCGGTTCACCCTTTCGTGGCGGTGCCGGTTGGTAGAGCCGGACCGGCCGGAGCCGGGGTGGGACGGTGGGCGTCCGCGACCTTCGGAGGATCGAGATGTGCGTCCGTCCCCGTTCCGGCTCGGTGATCCCGGAGCTGACCGTCCGGGTTGCCCGCGCGAGCAACCCGAGGGGCACAACCGCGATGGCGATCCGCGACCACCTCGAAGGACTCTGGAGCGACGAGGACTTCGAGCAGTGGTACCCGCAGGACGGGCGGCCGGGCCTGTCACCGGCCCAACTCGCCACCGTGTCGGTGCTGCAGTTCCTGCTGGAGCTGTCCGACCGGCAGGCCGCGGAGTCGGTGCGGTGCCGGATCGATTTCAAGTACGCCCTCGGCATGGAGCTGGAGGACCCGGGCTTCCACCACAGCGTGCTGGCGGACTTCCGCGAGCGCCTGGCCGAGGAGGGCCGCGCCGACAAGCTGTTCGGCCTCGCTCTGGAGAAGATCAAGGCTGTCGGCCTGGTCCGCGAGCGCGGGCGCCAGCGCACCGACTCCACGCACGTCCTGGCCGCTGTCCGCGACCTGACCCGCCTGGAGCTGGTCACCGAAGCGATGCGCGCCGCCCTGGAGGAGCTTGCCCGCCGCGCGCCGCACGAGCTGGCCGGGCTGGTCACCGAGGACTGGGGCCGACGCTACGGCCGCGCCGCCCGACTCGGCAAGAACCCCTCCCGGCCCAAGGGCCGGATCAAGGAGACAGGCGACGACGCCCACCTGCTGCTGCGCTACGTGAACCGCTACCTCCCCGCTCTGCGCGACGGCGAACAGGTCCAGGCCCTGCGGCAGATCTTCCTGCAGAACTACTGGATCGACGCGCAGGACCGCCTGCTCTGGCGCGAGGCGGACACCGCCGGCCTGCCGCCCTCCGCCATCGCCATCGTCTCGCCCTACGACACCACCGCCCGCTTCGCCCGCCGCGGCGAAACCCGCTGGAAGGGGTTCATGGCGCACGTCACCGAGACCTGCGACCACGACGCGGTGAGCGTGATCACCGACGTGACCACCACGAAAGCCGCGGTCCACGACTCCAAGGCGCTGCCCACCGTCCTCGCGCGCCTGGACCAGCGGGAGCTGCTGCCGGCCGAGCACTTCGTCGACCAGGGCTACACCTCCGTCGCCCTCAAGCAGCAGGTCGCCCGCGAGTTCGGCGTCGGCCTGGTCGGGCCGGTCCGCGCCCGGACCACCCGCAAGTCCCGCAAGGGCGACGTCTTCAACCGCGACGCCTTCGTCATCGAGTGGGACGCCAAGAAGGTCACCTGCCCCCAGGGCAAGACGAACCGGCAGTGGGCGACGCCGCCGTCCGTCGCGCCCTACATCCACGTCAAGTTCGCCAAGAGCGACTGCGGCCCGTGCCCGCTCAAGTCGGCCTGCACCAAGGGCGCCGCCCGCGCGCTGACCTTCCTCCCCCGCGACCTCCACGACCTGCAGTCCGAGTCCCGCACCGAGCAGCAGACCCAGGAGTGGCTCTCGCGCTACTCGCTGAGGGCCGCCATCGAGGGCACCATCAGCGAGTTCGTGAACGGCCACGGCATGCGCCAGTGCCGCTACCGCAGTGAGGAGAAGGCCCACGTCCAGCACGTCCTGACAGCCATCGCTGTCAACCTCGAACGCATCGGCGCCCACCTACCGACCGCTCCGGAGCGCCGGCCCCGGACCCCGACCGCTCTGCAGGACTACCTCGACCGGCGCGGCATCGCCCGGCGGCGTTCCTGGCGCGTTGCCACCCACCCCGCTGGCTGACTCGCACGCCGAGGGGTGAACGAACCCCGACTCTCCCCAGAGGTTAAAGGTTCGTTCACCCCTGAACAAAGCTTCACCGGGGCGACCCCACGAAGGTTCGTTCACTCCGAACAAACCCCCTGCCCGCTGGGTAGGAGCATGGTATGAGCGAGACCCCGTACGGCTTCGACGCGGCGAAGTTCCGCGCGGCCCGGACGGCCGCCGGGACCTCGGTCGCCCGGATCGCCAGGGCTGCCGGAGTGAGCGAACGCGCCGTAAGCCTTTACCTGGCGGGTACGCGCACCCCGCGCCCGGAGATCCTTCCGCGGCTGGCGCACGCCGTGGGCGTCGACCCGATCGCGCTGTGCACCATCGAGCACGAGACGCTCGCGCACCTGCGAATCCTCACCGGCCGCAGTCGCTCAGCTATGGCCCGCGCGCTCGGGATGGCCGAGGAGACCTACCGCCAGATGGAGACCACCGGCCGACGCGGCCGACTCGCCCGCGCCCGCTACGACGACCGCGAAGACCGCTGGATCGCCTGGCAAGAGTGGGCACCGCCGTTGTTCGGCGTCACCCCCGAACGCCTCGACACCGCCGAACAGCACACCCGCCAGCAACACCTCGCCGAACGCGAACGCTGGTGGCAGCGCCTGCGCCTGGCCGACCCCGACCGCGCCACCCGGATCGAGGACCTGGGCCGGGCTGGACGGCGCCTGCGGGGGCGGTGATCGGTCGGGTGAACCCGGTGTTCTTCAAGATCCCCGACAGCATCAGGTACT
>NZ_JBHYYB010000237.1:0-2678 GCF_042752535.1 Kitasatospora sp. NPDC059327
ACATCGCCCGCCGTAACCGCGACCGCCCCCGGCGTCGCCGCAGCCCGCAGTTCGAACAACTCATGCACCGTACGGTCACCGGAATCAGCCGCCACAGGGCCGGATCCGAGGATGAACTCCCTTTCCCCTTCAGGAAGATAGGTGACCTGCGCGCGGTGATCGGGGCGGTTCGCCATCGCTTCGAGGACGGCCCGGTACATGTCTGCGATGCGCTGCGCGTGCTCAGGAGCGAGGGTGGGGGTGACGTGGGTGAGGATGACGTGGCCGGCCCGGCAGGAGACGGTGAGAGTGTGCTCGGTGGGGCTGTCGTCGATGCCGCCATGAGCGTCGATCAGGTCGTGGTCGACCTGCCGGAAGTCCTGGTAGTTGAAGCTGACGTTGATCAGGCGTCCGGCACCGGCCTGGCGCTGGATGGCGGGCATCGGGAAGTGGCGGTGGGGCCACAGCTCGATCTCGCGCTCGAAGGTGCGCCGCACCAGGTCGCGCCAGGTACCGGTCATCGGGTCGACCGGGAAGGGCAGGGTGTTGAGGTACATGCCGGGCACGCGGTCGGCGCCGGTGGCCTCGGGGCGGGCGTCGCAGACCAGGCCGAGGTGGAAGCTGGCCTGGTCGGTGAGCTGGCTCATCACCTTGGTGTGCGCGGCGACCATGACGCTCTTGAGGGAGGCGCCGGCGGACCGGGCGAGGGCGCGCAGGCCGCCTTCGAGGTCGTGCCACGGCACGCCGACCTGATGCGTGGTCACTGGCGCACCGAAGTCGGTGGCGTTGAGGCCGGTGGGCAGGGCGAAGGGAGTACGGCCGTCGACGACGCGCTGCCAGTACGCGGCGTGCTCGGGTGACGCCAGGGCGTCGAGTTCGGCGGCGATGAAATCCGCGTACCGCACGGCGGCGGGTTCGGGTGTCTCGGGTGTTCGGCCGTCGCGCAGGCTTCGGTAGGTGGTGAGCAGTTCCATCAGGAGGGTGTGGTAGCTCCAGCCCTCCATGACGGGGTGGCACTCGGTGATCGAGATCCACCAGCCGCCCGGATCGGTGTCGCTGGTGTGGGCGTGGTAGCGCATCAGCGGCGGCGCGTCGAGGTCGAACAGCGTGCCGCGTTCGGCGGCGGTGAACGCCTCCAGCCGCTCCCGGGTCCCGGCCTCGTCCAACCCGGTGAGGCGGGTAACGCCGACAGCCGGCTCGGCGGTGGCGTGGACCAGCTGCAGCGGACGCGAGTAGCCGGTCAGGTGAATCGAGGTGCGAAGGGCCTCGTGACGGGCGACCAGGATCGCGGAGGCCTGCGTGAACGCCTCCGGCGAGAAGGTGTCGGTGTCCCGGATGCGGTAGGTGGAGACGTTGTGGTACAGGTTACGACCGGTGTCGGCGAACATCTCCACGACCATGCCGGTCTGGATCTGCGACAACGGGTAGGCGTCGACGACGTCGGCGGGCAGCTTGACCCGGTCCTCGTCCCCGATGAGCGCGAACGGGGCGACACCCACGGTGGCGAGGGACTCGGGCAGGGCCAGCCCGGTCACTGCGGCAAGACCTGCCACCGTCCGGGCGGCGAACACGTCCCGCACCGTCGTGGGGAAACCGGCCGACCGCAGCGCACCGACCAGCGCCACCGCACGGATCGAGTCACCGCCCAGATCGAAGAAACTGTCGTGAACACCCACCCGCTCCGTACCCAGGATCTCCGTCCACACCCCCGCGATCTGCTTCTCGCTCTGCGAACGCGGCGCCACGTAGGCGGTGTGGGCGTAGGAGTCCTGATCGGGGGCGGGCAGAGCGTGCTTGTCCAGCTTCCCGTTCGCCGTCACCGGCACACGCTCCAGCACCACGAAGGCCGCCGGCACCATGTACTCGGGCAGGACCTGCCGCAGCCGTTCCCGCACTTGGGCGAGGTCCAGCTCGATCGACTCGTCGACGGTGACGCAGTACGCGGTCAGACGCTTCTCCCCCGGAACGTCCTCACGCACGACGACCACCGCCTCGCGAATGCCGTCGAGCACCGCCAACGCCGCCTGGATCTCACCGAGTTCGATGCGGTAGCCGCGGATCTTGACCTGGTCATCGATGCGACCCAGCACCTCCAGCGTCCCGTCCACCAGCAGCCTGGCCAGGTCACCACTGCGATACATCCGCTCACCCGGCACACCGAACGGGTCGGGAAGGAAACGCCGTGCCGTCAGACCCGGACGGTTCAGATACGCACGCGCAAGACCCGGCCCCGACACGTGGACCTCTCCGGGCACACCCACCGGCACCAGCTCGCCGTGCGCGTCCAGCAGCCGAACCGTCAAGTCCGACAACGGCACACCCACCCGGCTGCCCGCATCCGGCGCGAAGTCCACCTCACCGATGCGGTAGAAGGTGGTGTGGACGGTCGTCTCGGTGATCCCGTACATGTTCACCAGGACCGGGCGCCCCAGGCCCATCCGCTCCACCCACGGCCGCAGGTCCGCCACGTCCAGTTTCTCACCCGCGAACACCACCGCCCGCAACACCAGCCGGTCCACCCGGCCGTCACCATCGGCCGCTGCCGCGGCCAACGACCGGAATGCGGTGGGTGTCTGGGACAGGACCGTCACACCCTCCCCCACCAGGAGGTCGAGGAACTCGTCGGGGTTGCGGGTGGTGGGGGTTGGGACGACGACGAGGCGGCCGCCATTCAGCAGGGCGCCCCACATCTCGAAGAC
>NZ_JBHYYB010000238.1:0-2645 GCF_042752535.1 Kitasatospora sp. NPDC059327
GACGGCCCTGGCCCGCATCAGGGCTCCGCACCGTCCCCGGGTGCCCATTAGGCCCGTATGCGCCGGGACCTGGGCCTGCTGCGGCCCGGCGACGAGATCGCGGTCGACCTGCGCACCCTGACCAGGCGCCGCACCGATCTGGTCTGCGACCGGACCCGGCAGATCAACCGGCTCCGAGGTCAACTCCTGGAGATTTTCCTGGCGTTGGAGCGGACGCTGACCGTGACGAACCGGGGTCCGGTCCTGCTGCTGACCGCCTACCAGACCCCGGCCGCGATCCGCCGCAGCGGCGTCAAGCGCATCGAGACCTGGCTCAAGAACCGCAAGGTCAAGAACGCCGCGGCCATCGCCGCTGCCGCCGTGGAGGCCGCCGCCGGCCAGCGGACGGCCCTGCCCGGCGAGAAGCTGGCCGCCGCCATGGTGGCCCGCCTGGCGAAGGGGATCATCGCCCTCGACGAGGAGATCGCCGAGCTCGACGCCCTCATCGAGGCGCGCTTCCGCGAGCACCAGCACACGGAGATCATCCGAAGCATGCCCGGCATGGGAGCCCTCCTCGGCGCCGAGTTCATCGCCGCGACCGGCGGCGACATGGACGCCTTCGCACACCGGACCGGCACACCGGACCGGCACACCGGACCGCCTCGCCGGCTTCGCCGGCTTGGCCCCCGTCCCACGAGACTCCGGACGAGTCAGCGACAACATGCGCCGCCCACGCCGCTACCACCGCGGCCTCCTGCGGGCCTTCTACCTCTCCGCCATGGCCAGCATCAGATCGTGCCCCGCATCGAGGACCTACTGCCAACGCAAGCGTGGCGAGGGGAAGGGCCACAAGCAGGCCGTCCTCGCCCTCGCGCGCCGCCGGGCCAACGTTCTCTGGGCAATGATCCATGACGGAGCGTTCTACCAACCGACACGATCAGTCACGCCGGCGGCTTGACATCCTCATTGGGAAGTGATTCATCCGGTGCGGCGCGGTTTGGTGCCGACCTTGTGGTGAGCCGGTCGCCGGTAGGGCTCGCCGGTGGCCAGGAGCAGGCCCACGTCGTAGCGGTTCGCGGGGCGGCGGTTCTTCGAGCCGGGCGGGCGGCCGGGGCCGGGCCGGGAGGGTTTCGGCCGTGCGGCCGGCGTTGAGGTTCTGGCGTGCAGGTGTCGGAACCCGCGTCGGACCCGGGCGGGGGTGAGCTTGTTCGGTTCGGCCGGCTTCTCCCATGGGCGTCGTAGGTCGATGGCGAGCGGTCGAGCGAGGCGGAGTTGGGTGTGGATAGCGACGATCAGCCAAGTCCAACGGTCCGCCGCCTCGGAGTCTCGCAGCCTCGGAGCGGTCCAGCCGAGTGTCTGCTTGATCATCCTGAAGAAGTGCTCGATGTCGAACCTGCGCAGGAATGCCTGCCAGGCCAGGTCAGTCTCCGCGGGGCCGGCCGCGGGCCGTGACCACCACAGCCACAGCGGCTTGGGGTCACCACCGTTGGGCAGGTGGTCGACCTGGAGTCGGATGACGGTGCCCTCGATGACTGGGAGCGGGCCGGGGTGTTCCCGCCAGGCAGCGCGCCCTTGCAGCTCGGGGTGAAGCCGGTCCCAGGACTGAGCGTGAGCGGTGCCGTAGCGCGTGGTCTCCGCCTTCGTCTCCGCGTCCGGGGCGCCCCAGGTCCTGGCGTCCTTGAAGATGAACTCGCCGCCGTGCTTGGGCGGCCGCCCGCCGGCCGGGTTGGCCAGGGCGAACTCCGCACGGGTCGGTGCCGGGCGGCGTATCACCCGGTCCGAGCGCAGACGTCCCAGGATCTCCACCGGCAGGTCGCGCAGCAGGTAGGCCAGCCGCATCACGTCGTAGCCGGCGTCGGCCACGATCAACACCGACGGTTCGCCCGGGCTCCACTGGCCGGCGGCGACCAGGCGCTCGACCAGGTCCCGCAGCTGTGCGGCGGTGACGGCAGCGAGGTCGTTGCCGGGCCGCAACCGCACCGCGTCCAGCGGGGCGACCCACGAGGCCCGGCCCGACTCCAGGGCCACGACCCACGAGTACGGCCAGCCCGGGACCATCTGGTGCCTGGCGTCGCCCCGGCCGTAGGTGTGGCAGAACGAGCGGACGTCGCTCGTGTCGGCATCGGGCCGAAGCCACGGCGAGACGTCCACCGCCAGCACCAGGCGGCCACCGCCGGCGCGCGGCAGCGACAGGCCAGCCAGCTCGGTCCGCAGCCGGTCGACGTCCAGGCGGCCCCGGTTCAGTGCGCCGTAGAGGGCGCCGTGCCCGCGCCGGTGCTCGGGAGCCAGCGACAGGCCGACCAAGGTCTTCACTGGGCCGTCGGTGCACAGCACCGCGTCGGTGAGCTCGAACAACGCGTCACGCCGACCGGTCAGGCAATCGTAGAAGACCTCCCGGAAGCGTGACAGTTCCGCGAACGGCTCGCACTGCACACCCTGTTCCACCACGCTCACGGCTACGACCCTCGCATCAAATCCTGTACCTCTTGGTCGAGTTCAGGATTACGAAAAGGTCGCCCCGTCGTCCGAGGAATCCCCGTGTGGGTGACAGCTCCAGTGGATCGCCTCGCACTCTAGTGTGATGCACCGCAAATCACGAGGGTAAGTTGGTACCCTTTTATGGTGTCACATCCTGGGCCTACTGCTGTGTCGATCGCGCTGTCTGA
>NZ_JBHYYB010000239.1:0-2311 GCF_042752535.1 Kitasatospora sp. NPDC059327
AAGTAGCATGTCGGGAAAGTACCGCGCGCCCGCAGGCGCTCACGGCGTGGCGGTGCGAGACCCGCGCGATATGGTCAAGGCTGGATTGCTTGAAGCCCAGTTCCCAGTTGGTGCAAGAAGACTCCTGCTGGAATGGCGCCTGTCACCAGTGCTGCACTGTGCGGGGGTACGCCTCCGTTGCCTCCGCAACCTTCGCAGGGCAGAACGTCGTCTAACGAAGACGATCAAGGGGACGAACGGGCGACCTAAGTCGCGCTCGACACGTGCAACAGAGACGTACCGTGGGATCGCCTACGGGGCGCGAGCCCTATGGCGACGGAGTGCCCGTAGTAGTCGCAGGAGTTACGACCTGCCAAGGGGGCTGGGAAAGCCAGCCGCAGGGCGAAGGGGCACAGGTGATTCGACACGAAAGCCGGGGAGGTCTGCGCAATGCAAGACGCTGAAACCGTGCTGAATGTCATCCGTGAACGCGGCAGGCGCGCCCTGCCGCTAGAGAGGCTCTATCGGCACCTATTCAACAGGCAACTCTTCCTCATTGCCTACGGGAGGATCTACGCGAACGCGGGATCCATGACGCCCGGGGTCACCCCAGAAACCGTGGACGGCATGTCACTGGAGAAAATCGATGGGATCATCGGGCGGATTCGCTCGGAGACCTACCGGTGGAAGCCAGTGAGGCGGGTTGAGATTCCCAAACCGAACGGCCGCACTAGGCCGCTCGGCGTGCCAACCTGGTCCGATAAGCTGGTCGCGGAGGTGGTGCGCCTCCTTTTGGACGCGTACTACGACGCCCAGTTCTCTGACCGCTCCCACGGATTCAGGGCCTCTCGGGGGTGCCATACGGCGCTTTCAGAGGTGGCCCACAAATGGACGGGGACGAGTTGGTTCATCGAAGGCGACCTCGCGGACTTCTTCGGGAGCCTCGATCACGAGATCATGCTCTCGACGTTGGCTGAGAAAATCCACGATGGACGTTTCCTACAGCTGCTGAAACGGATGCTCAAGGCTGGGTACCTGGCGGACTGGAGATTGCACCCTACGCACAGTGGGGCGCCACAAGGAGGGCCCGTCTCTCCACTTCTGTCCAACATCTACCTGGACCGTTTCGACCAGTTCGTTGAAAAGGAGCTCATTCCGGAATACACCCGAGGAGCGCGCCGAGCCCGCCACCGCCCCTATGAAAAACTGAGGGGCGAGTTGCAGAAGGCGCGCAGGGCTCATGACGTGGACCGCATCAGGGAACTGAAGCGAGAGATGCGCACGATGCCGGGAGTCGACCCGGATGATCCCGACTACCGGAGACTCCGGTATGTGCGGTACGCCGACGACTTCCTTCTCGGGTTTAGCGGACCTAAGCGTGAAGCCGAGGAGATCAAGGCCAGGATCGGGGAGTTCTTGCGTGATGAACTCAGGCTGGAACTATCCGAGCAGAAGACTCTGATCACCCACGCCTCCAGCCAGGCGGCGAGGTTCCTAGGCTACGAGGTACGTGCACAACGAGCCGATTGCAAGATCAGCGGTGGTCGCAGGGCCACCAACGGCAAGATCGGGCTATACGTGCCGAGGGACGTAATTCGGAAACGATGCGCAAGCTACATGAGGAAGGGGAAGCCCGCGGAGCTGGGCCTTCGTATCCACGACTCGGACTTCTCGATCGTGGGGAACTACGGAGCTGAACTCCGTGGGGTGATCCAGTACTACCTGATGGCCCAGAACGTTGGGGCCCTCAGCAGGCTGCAATGGGTCATGGAATGCTCTATGCTAAGGACCCTCGCCAGCAAGCACAGCTCCACTACGACGAAGATGTCCAGGAAGTACAAACGGACCATCGCCACGCCGTATGGGGAGCGCAGATGCTTCATGGTGGAGGTCCCTAGGGATGGCAAACCGCCCCTTATGGCCAAGTTTGGAGAAACCCCGCTCAGACGGCAACGCACCGTGAGTGCCGAGGACAGGATCCACAGGGCCCACCCCGGCAGGACCGAGCTGGTAAAGAGGCTCCTGGCCAGGGAATGCGAGGTATGCGGGGCGGGGTATGGGCTACAAGTCCACCACGTTCGCAAACTCGCCGACCTCAACCAGCCGGGGAGGAAGGAGAAATCCTTTTGGATCGAACTCATGGCAACCCGGAGACGAAAGACACTTGTTGTATGCGTCTCCTGCCACAACAAGATCCACGGCCACGGAACGGGCTCCTCGCGGAATGGATCACTGGAGAGCCGGGTGCGGTGAAAGCCGCAAGCCCGGTTCGGGAAGGGGCCGCCGGAAAAGGACCTCACCCAGAGGCACCTCGCCGGCGGCCTACTTCACG
>NZ_JBHYYB010000240.1:0-2127 GCF_042752535.1 Kitasatospora sp. NPDC059327
TGTCGCCGATGCGCTCGAAGGCCATCGCGTCCACGATGTTGAGGGCCTCGTTGAGCATCACCTCCTGGCCGCGCCGCAGCTCGTCGAGGTCGACGTCGGGGCCGGCGTTCACGCGGAGCTTGCGCCCCCCGGTGAAGATGTCGGCGGTGCCGTCCTCGTTCCGGCTGAGGAAGGTGCCGAATCCGGCCGGGGGCTGTGCCAGCCGGTCCACTTCCTCCTTGAGGGCCACGATCTGGTCGCGGGCCTCACGCAGGGCGGAGGCGAGCCGTTCGTTCTGGGCGGTGACCCGGGAGAGGTCGTTCAGGAGCCCGATGATCCGCTGCTCGACGGCCTTCGGCGGGACGTTCGGAGAGCCGGTTCGGCGGAGGTTCGCGTTGCGGTCGACTGTCACCGGTCCTCACCTCCTTCGTGGGGTTGTGGACTGGCCGCGCCCGGAGGCGGCGGAGCCGCCGTCGCCGCGGCCGTGGGGCGAACACCGTGTCGTCCTGGACACGCACGGCCGGTGGCCGACGAGGTGCGCGGCACCTCGGGAGTTCGCTGGAGATCCCTCGTGGGTCCGGGAGAAGCCGAGGAGGGGCTTCATTTGCCGGGGTGTGCGGCCGGTCCGTTCTCGTATCATGACGAGCCACGCGGGTCTTTGGCCTTGGATTGTGCGACTTCACGGAATTGCTGGATGCGGTCCGTCAACCAGTCGGCGAAATCTGTCACGGTGGGGTCCGTGCGGGATTGCCGTCTCGGTGGGAAATCCCCGACGCCGATGGTCGATATATCCATGGGCGTCGCTTTCCAAGCACGATAGCCAGTGCGGCACGCCGCCGGAATGTGAGGTGGGTCACCACCGGTGATCGGGTCGGCCCACCGGTGGTCGGAGGAGCCGGACCGTTCGGCGCCGTGGCCGGATTCCCGGCCGGACTCCCGCCGGCCGTCGAGGTGGGGGAGTCGCCTTCTCGGAGCCCGTTGACGGTGGCCGAGGGACGGCCCGGACCCACGCCGGCCGCCGCCGCGTCCTTTCCAGAGGGAAGCAGGGGGCCTTGCCGGTAACCACCGCTGTGCGCATAGGATGTTTTCACCGCCTTCGGATCGGCTGACGCCCCGGCGGGTTCCCGCGCTCGCGGATTCCGGACAACGTGGTCCCGGTACGACGCCGATGGCCTTCCCGAGCCGGAACACGACGCCGGGCGCCGGGCTCGTCGCGTGTCCGCGGGGCGACTCCGCGGTCGAGGACGGCCGTGGTGCTCGTGGGCCGTGGACCGGTGAACCGGGCGGCACCGTCGCCCCCGTCCCGGCTCCGCGGGCGCTTCCCGGGCCGATGAACCGGGACCACACCAGTGAACCGGGACCACACCAGGGACACCGGAAGCCTCCACCCACGTGGCTCCGACGCCCTGCTCCTCGGTCGTCCGGCGCACCCGGTGCTCCAGTCGGAGGCCACTCTCAGGAAACAACCTCTCTGAACCCGTTGGGGAGACTCACTCGATGTCCAGACCGAACTCCCGCCCCGCCCCGTGCGGCCCGAGACGGGGCCGACGCACGAACGACGACCTGACCGCGCTCGCCCCCGACGTACGGACCTTCGTCGAGGCATTGCGCGCGCATGTGTTGGAACCGCTGCGGGGGCGGGGGATGAACTACCGCCGACTCTCCGAGCTCCTGACCGAGGAGTTCGGCAGGGGCTGCAGCCAGACGACCGTGCAACGCATCGGCGCCGGGGGCAAGATCCCTCCGCGCGAGGTCCTGGCCCACCTGTTGGACCTCGCGCACACGTACGCGGGCCCGCTCGGCCGCGACCGCCGGTCGGCGGTCACCGACGCCTACCTCCCCGCCCTGCGACAGGGCGATCCGGTCCTGTACCGGATCTACGAACTCCAGGACGAACTCGGCCGCCGCCGTCGCGGCGGCGAACGTCCCAGGACCGGGAATTCCCCTCCGAGGAGCGCGATCCGGCACGCCGGTCGATCCGACACGACCGCGGTGACCTCCGCACGAGAACGTGGGCGCCACGACACCCGATGACAGGTCCGGACCTCTGCCGAGCTTCGGGCGAAGGTGATCGCGAGGAGGCCACGAGCGGGGCGCCGGCGGGGCGGACGGTGGGTGCCCCGCCGGGCGGCGCGGCACCCACCGTCC
>NZ_JBHYYB010000241.1:0-2090 GCF_042752535.1 Kitasatospora sp. NPDC059327
GGCGCGTCCGGCGCGGACGGCCGGCACGGTCGTCAAGGACGAGGGTGAGGGCGGCAAGCAGCTCGCCGCGTTCCTCGCCGACCAGAAGTTCATCTGAGCCGGCGCAGCCGCCCCCTCACGAGCCCACAGCGAAGTACGGAGACATTGAGCAATGGCTGAGATTCTCGTTCTGGTGGACCACGCCGACGGTGTGGTCCGCAAGCCGGCCCTCGAACTGCTGACCCTGGCCCGCCGGATCGGTGAGCCGTCGGCGGTCGTGCTGGGTGCCGGCGCGGCCGCGGCCGACATCGCGGCGAAGGCCGGCGAGTTCGGTGCGGTGAAGGTGTACGTGGCGGACGGCGCGGAGTTCGCCGACCAGCTGGTCGTGCCGAAGGTCGACGCGCTGGCCCAGATCGCCAAGGCCTCGGAGGCCGCGGCGGTGCTGGTGACCTCGTCCGGTGAGGGCAAGGAGGTCGCCGCCCGCGTCGCGCTGCGGATCGGCTCCGGCATCATCACCGACGCCGTCGACCTGCGCGCCGGTGAGCAGGGTCCGGTCGCGACCCAGGCGGTGTTCGCCGCCTCCTTCACCGTCGACTCGCGCGTCAGCAACGGCGCCCCGGTCATCACGGTGAAGCCGAACGCGGTGGCCCCCGAGGCCGCTCCGGCCGCCGGCGCGGTGGAGAGCGTCGCCGTCGCCTTCACCGGCAACGCCGCCACCGTCACCTCGCGCACCCCGCGGGTCTCCTCCGGGCGTCCCGAGCTGACCGAGGCCGCGATCGTGGTCTCCGGCGGCCGCGGCGTCGGTGCCGCCGAGGGCTTCGGCGTGGTCGAGGAGCTGGCCGACGCGCTGGGCGCGGCCGTCGGTGCCTCGCGCGCCGCCGTCGACGCCGGCTGGTACCCGCACAGCAACCAGGTCGGCCAGACCGGCAAGCAGGTCTCGCCGCAGCTGTACGTGGCCAACGGCATCTCGGGCGCGATCCAGCACCGGGCCGGCATGCAGACCTCGAAGACCATCGTGGCCGTCAACAAGGACCCGGAGGCCCCGATCTTCGAGCTGGCGGACTACGGCGTGGTCGGCGACCTCTTCGCGGTGCTGCCGCAGCTCACCGGCGAGGTCCAGGCCCGCAAGGGCTGAGCCGCTCGCCCGAGCCCGATACGCCGGAGGGCGTGGCACCGAGTACCCGGTGCCACGCCCTCCGGCGTATCCGCTGCCGCTCCGTCCGGAGTACGTGGCGCAGGTCGTCCGCCCTCCCGCCGGCGGACCTGTCGGCCGCTCGCGCCGTCCGCGCCTGCTGGCCTGCCTCGACTGCCGGGCCTGCCGCGCCGCTACTCGGCGTACGCCGCCAAGTGCTGGGTGAACCCGCCCTGGCACGGCGGCAGCGGGCGCGGTTCGGCGGGCTGGACCCGCTCCGGCTCCTCCTGCGGCAGCAGCGTCAGCTCGGGCTGGTCGGAGTCGGGCGCCGGTGTCAGACGGACCCTGGTCCCCACCGGGACGGTGCTGCGCAGACCGCTGACGATGCACCACACGTCGAAGCCCTCGGCCATCCGGATCAGGGACTTCTGCCGGGCCAGCGGGGTCCGGGCCTGCTCGACGGCGCACCGGCGTACCACGCCGGTGCCCTCGCTGCGCTCCAGCCGCAGTTCGGTGGAGCCGCAGGTGGGGCAGAGCAGCCGCTGGAAGGTCGGGTTGCTGCACCACGTACAGCGCTGGAAGTACAGCGGGATGCTCTCGATGTCGGCGTCGATGGCTGAGTGGACCACGGTGTCGTCTCCCTGCACTCGGACTGGGTCGCCGGCTCGTTGTGCGCCGCCGGCGTACGGCCGGCGTGGCCGCCCGGGGCGTACCGCCGGGTGTGCGTCCTCGGTGTACGCCGGCGGTACGGCCTCCGTACGCCAGCAAAAGGATAGGGAACTCAGTGCCGCCCTGTGAAGGCACTGAGTTCCCTTTTTGCTGTGCGCATGCATAATGAAGGGTACTGAGTACCGTCGTGAAACAGGAGTACCGATCATGAGCCAGGACTTCGATCTCTTCCGGGTCTCCGAGGAGCACGGGATGCTGCGTGAGGCGGTGCGTTCGCTGGCCGAGGCGAAGATCGCTCCGTTCGCGGCGG
>NZ_JBHYYB010000242.1:0-2050 GCF_042752535.1 Kitasatospora sp. NPDC059327
TAGAGCTGACATTTCAGGTGCAGGACACTAGCCTGGGGCGCGCCGGGCTGGGTGGACCCGACCCGAAGCACATCAAAGAACTTCTGGACCTCAAAGACCATCGACTGGCACATGAGCTGGCTGAACTGTGCCACAACGAACGGCCTGCGCATCGACTACATGGGAGGGTGGAACGAGCGCGACGGTGACCCGGCCTGGTTCGTCAGCTTCCGTAATCGCCTGAACGCGGCAGGCTACCAGGACGTTCAGCTCATCGCCGATGACACTGGCTTCAGCGGGCTTGAATCCAGGATGCAGGCCAACCCGGCGTACACCGATGCGGTCGGAGTGATGGGTGCCCACTACCCGTGCGGCTGGCTGTCGCCCACGGACGAGTGCAAGGGACCGTCGAAGCGGTTTGGCAAGCCCGCATGGGACAGCGAAGCCGGGTCGCAGAACTACAATACCGGTTCCGCAGCGCTGGCCAGAGAGTTCAACCGCGGCTACACCGACGGCCGGCTCACCGCTTTCCTCAACTGGGCCACCGTGTGGTCGGCCTACCCGGGCGCACCGTTCGACGGGTCCGGGCTGATGCTCGCCAACAGGCCGTGGAGCGGAAGCTACTCGGTCGGCAAATCGGTGTGGGTCACCGCGCACACCACACAGTTCACCAAGCCCGGGTGGCGCTACCTGCCGGATGCTAGTAAGCGGATCGACGGTGGCTCACTGGTGACGTTGCGCGACCCAAACACGACGAACTGGTCCAGCATCATCGAGACGAGTCAGGCGGCGGCCCCCCAGACGCTCAAGCTCACCGTCGCCGGCGGACTGCCCGCCAACGGCGTCCTGCGCGTCCGCTCTACCAGCCTGAATTCCACCATTCCCGCTGACTGGTTCAACCAGGTGACGGACATCCAGGTAATCGACGGCCAGGCCACGATCACCGCAGACCCGGCCAAGCTGTACACCATCAGCACGCTCACCACCTCCGGCAAGGGCACCGCGGTCGCCCCGCCTAACCCCGTGATGCGCCTGCCCTACAACGACAACTTCGATTCCTACGCGCTGCGGCGCACGCCCAAGTACCTCGCGGAGCTCGGCGGGACCCTGGAGACTGCGCAGTGCGGCGGCGGACGGACCGGCATCTGTCTGCGCTCGACCATGACCGAGCACCCGCTCTACTGGCACGGCCTCGAGCAGGCTCCCGCCGCAGTGATCGGTGATACTCGATGGAACAACTACACGGCCTCCACGGACATCAACTTCGAGACCAGCGGAGTGGAAGTCACGCTCGGCGTACGGGACACGAACCACAGTGGTGGTATCCGGCTCGCCGTCCAGCAGAGCGGCGCCTGGCAGATCAGGACTGCATCCGGTACCGTCCTGGCCAGCGGCACGCGAGAGACGTTTCCGATGAACTCCTGGCACAGTGTCAGCGTCAGCGCCGAGGGCTCCACGATCATCGCGTCGATCGACGGCGTACGGCTCGGCCCCCCGGTCACCGTTCCTTCCGACACGGCCACGGCCGGGCAGGTCTCCCTCGCGGTGTCGAACTACAGTAACGTCCAGTTCGACAACTTCACCGTCCAGCCGGGAACCGGCGTGGTTGTCGCGGCGGAGAGCTCCGATTCTGAGGTCGTCAACTACGCCGCGGGAACAGCGATTGACGGAGATCCTTCGACCATGTGGCAGTCACAGTTCACGCCCACCCCCGTCCCCGGCCCGCACTACATCACCCTCGAGCTCAGCCAGGCCCAGCCCGTCTCCTGCCTCGGCTACCTGCCGAGGCAGGACAGCGTACCCAACGGACGGATTCTCAGCTACGCGGTCTCCACAAGCATCGACGGCGTGAACTTCGCCCAGGTGACCAACGGGACCTGGGCGAACAGCGCGACAGCCAAGGCCGCCAGCTTCCCCGCCTCCCAGGCGAAGTACGTTCGGCTGACCTCGCTGGCAGGCTCCGGCGGATTCGCCTCCGCCGCTGAGATCACAATTCGGTGACCGAACCCGTCTGGGTCGGAGCAGCCAGCTCCGGCCCGGACGGACACCCCCGGTACCCACAGACCGGCTG
>NZ_JBHYYB010000243.1:0-2011 GCF_042752535.1 Kitasatospora sp. NPDC059327
CGTGGGTCACGCGTCCTTTCCGTTCCAGGTCCTGTTGGGCCCAGCGGGCGGCTCTCCAGAGGCGGCGTGCGGTGGCGATGTCGGCGCCGCACGCCCGGGTGAACTGCTCTGTGACGTTCCAGGTGGGCACGGTGCCGCTCGCGGCTCGGGAGAGGATCGAGGCGCTGATCTTGTCTGTCGTCTTCGTGGCCAGTGCCGCGTAGCTCACGCCGAGGCGTTGGCGTCGCTCTCGAAGCCAGCGCGCCAACGCCTCGGATTGTGGTGTGTCTGCGGCGATGGGCTTCTCATGCCGCCCCATGGGTGGGGGTTAGAGGCCCTGGGCCGGGTTCGGGTCGGGGTCGCGCAGCGCCTTGATGGTGCGGCCTGCGAGGAAGACCAGGCCGCCGGCGACCTCGATGGCGCCGACCATCGGCTGGCCGAGCGCCATCAGGGCGGCGGCCAGGGCGAGGATGACCACGACGATGATGACCTCGCCGGTGGTCGGGTTCTTGGGCCGGGCCGGCACGGGGCCGGGGGCGGGGTACGGGGGGACGACGATCGTCACTGCGCTGTCCTATCGTTCGGTTCTTGTAGTCAGGGCCTAGGGAGGGGTGCGCGCCCACGGGAGGCGCGCACCCTGGCTGCACCGCGATCCGACGTACCCGTGAGGGGGCGTCAGGCACGGGGTGGGCTCCATTACTTGGTTGCTCGACAGGGGATTCCGGCCCCTGAGCGTCGAACAGTCAGATCTAAGCACCTGTAACCCCGTAACTACAATCTGCTCTCAACACGCCCGGGGGTTTGATTCAGAAACATCCATCCGAAGCGTCACCCGTCCGGGGTGTTTCGACCTGTGGTCGGTGGACTCGGACCCGAAGACGCTCAGCTGGGCGGGGTGGACATCGAGGATTCATGCAATCTCGTCCAAGGCGTGCTTGCCCGGTGCCGCCGCCGGTGACAATCTCTCAACAACGCTGATTCTGGTTCTCTCAGGGCTGGATCCTCCCCTGGCGTCGTGGGCTCCACCATGGAACAGGGACTGGGCCCGCGAATTCCGGCGCGATCCCCACGAGGGTGGCGCACCCCTTTACGGGTGCGGCCACCCTCCGCCATATCTCGGCGACGACACCTGGCGGGATCGGCCGGCGCCTGCCCGGCGGCGACCCTCACCACCACGCGCCGGACACCACCCACACCCGACACGCCCTGCCCGCCGGCGGTCCCGAACGGCACCGCCGGCTACGCCCGGGCGGCGCCCGCCGATTCCCCCGACCGCCTCTCGATGCCGACGCCCTCCTCCGCCGCGCGGACCGCGCCAGTGCCGTCCGGCAGCCACAACTCCGCGGAGCGGGCCCGCGCGGCCGACCCCCGCCCGGACACCGTCACCCGCGCCCGCCGGCCTCGGTCCGCGCACTACCGTGCCGGTCATGACGGCAGGCGGACGCCCTGCGGCAGGAAGGGAACGACGTGCTGACGGTGATGAGCCAGAACATCCAGTACGGCGCCGACGCCGGCCGGTGGGCCGGGCTGGTCGAGCTCGTGCGCGAGGTCGGGCCGCAGCTGCTCCTGCTCCAGGAGGCCGACCACCTGGCCGCCCCCGCGGCCGCGGGCGCCGCCGCCGAGGCGCTCGGCATGGAGCTGGTCGTCGCCCCGTCCCGCAACCTGCCGGTCGCCGTCGCCTGGGACCCCGCGCAGCTGCGCATCGAGGACGTCGAGACCCGGTACACCGGCGAAATGCACCACGGCTACGCGGCCGCCCGGATCGCCCCATGGGGTCTCGCGGCCGGCCTGCCCGCCCCGCTCGTCGCGATCAGTGCCCACCTGATCCCGTACTCCGCGCAGGCCGCGGCGGTGGAGGCGCAGATCCTCGCGGCCCGTGTCCACCGGCACGGCGGGATCGGGCTGATCGGCGGGGACATCAACCACCCCACCGCCACCGACCCCGAGCCGGACTGGGAGACGGTCCGCCCCTACAACAGGTCCGCGCGGTGCCGGCGACGCGAGCGGCCCGGCGACCCGTGGGCGAGCGACC
>NZ_JBHYYB010000244.1:0-915 GCF_042752535.1 Kitasatospora sp. NPDC059327
CTGGATCTGGGGCAGACCGCCCCCACCGACCCGTCAATGCCGACGGCGATTTGTTTACCGCCTTTGAGGAATCCAGCACTAGTAGTACTTCGTTAGGTTGATTTGATCTCGGTGGACGTGGCGGTGCATGCTGCGGTCTGTGGATCTTGGTGAGGTGGAGAAGCTTCGTGGAGATCTCGGTGACTTCGTGGCCGAGGTCTTCGCGCCCCTGGCGCGCAAGGATCAGCGCCGGCAGGGGGATTGCTATCTGCGCGGGCTGATGCTGGACGGGCGGCGCAAGTCGATCCAGCCGATGGCCGAGCGGCTGCCGGACGGGAACATGCAGGCCCTGCAGCAGTTCGTCAGCCAGTCGCCGTGGGACCACACGCCGGTGCTGCGGCAGATCGCGCGGAAGATGACAGCCGCGCTCGCGCCGGAGGCGTGGGTGATCGACGACACCTCGTTCCCGAAGGCCGGCGACCAGTCGGTGGCGACGTCCCGGCAGTACTGCGGGGCTCTGGGTAAACGCTCGCTCCGCCAGGTCGGGGTGAGCGTCCACGCCGTCACCGATCAGGCCTCCAGCCCGTTGTCCTGGCGGTTGTTCGTGCCGCCGGAGTGGGGCGACCGTGACGATGTCCGCCGCCGTCGAACCGGCCTGCCACCGGAGGTCGGGCATGTCGAGAAGTGGCGCCTGGCGATCGACACGCTCGACGAGCTGACCGCCTGGGGACTCGATCCCCAGGTCGTGGTCGCCGACGCCGGATACGGCCAGTCCGCCGCCTTCCGCCATGCCCTGCGCTCCCGGGACCTGGACTACGTCGTGGCGGGGGGGGGGGGGGCCGCGCCACGCGGCCGGCCCCCCCCCCCCCCCCCCCCCCGGGGCGCGGGGGCCCGCGCGGGGGGCGGGGGGGGCCGCGCGCCCCGCGCGCCGCCCGC
>NZ_JBHYYB010000244.1:925-2007 GCF_042752535.1 Kitasatospora sp. NPDC059327
GCTCGGCGTGGCCGGGCTCCTCGCGCGGCGGCCGGCCGGGCCGGTCGCCGTGTGGCGGGTGGGGGGGGCGGAGCCGCCCGCCCCCCCCCCCCCCCACCCACGCCGAGCCCGAGGCGCCCGCCTACCGCGGCGCCGGGCGCAGGACACTGCCCCGCTACCGCACCGAGGCCATCGCCCTGCGCGAGCTCGCCACCGCCGGCGGGCGCCGGACGTTTCGGCAGGTCACCTGGCGCCAGGGCAGCCGCGGAGCGATGCGCTCACGGTTTCGGGTCCTGCAGGTGCGGCCCGCTGGGAAGATCCCCCGCACGCTCGCCGCCGCCGAGGCCGGCGGCGGCGCCGCGTGGGACGGCGTCCTGCCGACCGAGACCCTGCTGGTCGAATGGCCTCCTGGCGCGAGCGCACCCACCGACTACTGGCTCACCAACCTGCCACCCGACACCACAATTCGACGGCTCGTGCGCCTGGCCAAGATCCGCTGGCGCATCGAGCACGACTACCGCGAGATGAAGCACGGCCTGGGCCTGGACCACTTCGAAGGCCGCACCTGGCGCGGCTGGCACCACCACATCACCCTCGTCACCGCCGCCCACGCCTTCCTCACCCTCCGGCGCCTCGACCCAAAAGTCGAGACGCCGGCCTGACCTTCTACCGAGTCCTCGACGCCATCCAGGACCTGATACCACCGCAATCAATCAGGAGCACGGACTCTCGGGCCAGTCCTGGACGCCGGGTGCCCTTCTCCTCGAACCGACCGTCATCGGCGTTCTCGAAAGGAACGACATGTCTTCCTCTCCCCATCAGATCAGCAGGCGTCGTCTGCTGGGCGCGGCCGGCGCGGTCAGCGCGTTCGGCTTAGAAGACATCTCATTTGGGTGGGTTGAGTAGACTCCGAGTGTGCTGATCGTTGAGCGGCTGGTGCCGGATGAGCTGTGGGAGTTGTTCCAGTTGGTCGTGCCGGACGCTCCGGTGCGCCCGCAGGGTGGTGGCCGGCGGCGCCACGGGGATCGCGAGGTGCTGGCGGCGATCGTGTTCGTCGCGACGTCCGGGTGCACCTGGGCCCAACTGCCGCCATGCTTCGGCCC
>NZ_JBHYYB010000245.1:0-1952 GCF_042752535.1 Kitasatospora sp. NPDC059327
ACACTCTGTCGAGTGAGTGCTAAAATGCTGAAGCATTTCCGTCAAGCGTGTGGAGGAATCTTGTAGAGAGATATAGCATAGATACCCGTATCTCTAGAGATATTTTGGTATATCCCTGCTATATCTATGGGGTATCTATGCTATATCTTTGGCTTCAAAAACGGCACCTGTTCTAAGAGCATAGAAACTCAACAGGCACAGCCTGTTTGACACCCTTTTTTTTAGGGTGGCACCGAGTTTCCTTATGCTCTTTTTCTCTGAAGCTAAACCTGTTTTATATGTCGTAGTCTTTTTATTGGGAGTGACCCCTTGCTGTACAATTTCCGGAGGTGCCGATAAGGGACGAATTTTCCCTTGTCGGTTGCCTTTGGGGATTGTAAGGGGTGGAGGCTCGGAATCAAAAGGAAACGAAATATCATTCCGAGTGTGCTTCTTTTTTCTGTTCTTGAATTCTATTATTTCCAATGTTAGAATTATGTTAACAACTTGTTAGGAGTGTGTTTGGATGGAAGAGAAAAAACAAATTGGACCTCGAATTACTGTTGAAACATTTAAAAAGCTAGAGTTATTAGCCGAACATTTTACAAAACACAATGAATTTGGAAGAGTTTCAAAAGATGCTGTAATTGAGTTTGCTATTAAGGAATTGTATAGGGACTATTTGGGAAAAGGACGCTAATTTTTGTTGAAAAACTGACTTCGGATTTGGGGTTCTTTATTATTAACTTGATTTTAATTAAACATTACAGGAAAAATTGAGGGGAAATGGATGGATAAACGCAATGGTGACGCGGTTTTCATAGCTCCAAATGATGTTGTAAAAGTGACCACTATGAATCACGTCATTGAAGTTCAGCATATGGAGAAGATGAACCGGAAAAATAATATCAAAAAATTGGACAAGGATAGGTTTGTAGACCTCTCTACTGGGGAGATCCGGGAGTTCGAGCATTCGGAAAATCGGCAGGAAAATTATAATTCTTTGAGACAAACCTTTAAGAAGCTGCGTTATTTGATAAATAACAATTTTATAGGACGGCCAAATGAATTACATATAACTTTGACATACAAGAAAAATATGACGGACACGAAAAAACTTTATAGTGATTTTCAAAATTTTATCGACAGGTTGCGTTATAAATACAAGAAAGAAAGTTCGATAGATTATTTATCGGTGGTAGAGCCACAAGGACGTGGAGCCTGGCATTGTCATGTTTTAATGCGCTTTAATGATTTGGATAAGATTTATATTAAAAATGCTGAATTAAGGAGTCTATGGGGTTTAGGATTTGTAACAATCAAGTCATTAAAGGATATAGACAACATAGGAGCCTATTTGAGCGCTTATTTGACTGATATAGACCTAGAAGATGTCCAAGACAGGGAAACAGCCTTAAAAGTGGCTTCAGAGGGCTGTGAGGTGCAAACAAAGATCGTAGAAGGTCGGGAAAAGAAATTTTTAAAAGGCGGACGGCTGCACATGTATCCTTCCGGAATGAATATGTATCGAAAATCAAAAGGGATTGTTAAGCCGGAACGGGAAGAAATGAAGTTCGGAGACATAAAAAAAGTAGTGGGTTCGGCAAAACCACACTACGAGAAAAGTTATCATGTCGAAAATGACAATTTTGAAAACACAATTTCGTTTCTCCAGTATAACACAAAACGTGATTTTTGAAGCAAAACGGTTCCTCTTTATGGAGCCGTTTTTTTTATTTCCCGAAGGGTTATTTGTCAGAATGACAAACCGATTTCGAGCCGGCGAGAACCCATTGTCACACCACGATTTAGGGGGTGTGTATAAATGGGCACTCTCTGTGAAATTTGAAGCTTTGAAATTCCGAATGGCGCACTTATACACTCTGTCGAGTGAGTGCTAAAATGCTGAAGCATTTCCGTCAAGCGTGTGGAGGAATCTTGTAGAGAGATATAGCATAGATACCCGTATCTCT
>NZ_JBHYYB010000246.1:0-1942 GCF_042752535.1 Kitasatospora sp. NPDC059327
GGTGTCGGCGTACGAGTCAACATGCACCACCTCGTACGAGTGACTGCGCGCCAAAGTTGATGCGATGAATGGCTGCCTTCGGCGAGCCTGCTGTCGTCGGTTCAGGCGGCAGAGGGGCGGTTGACGGTGGTCTTGGACCCGCATCGCTGGCTGGAGTTGAGGCGGTTTCGCGCGCTGTACGACTCCGGCGCGATGAGCCAGCGGCAGATTGCGAGGGAGACCGGGCTGAACCGTCGCACGGTCGCGAAGTACCTGTCGGGCCAGCTCCCGGCCGCGCCTCCGCAGCGGGCGTCCGCCTCCTTGGCCCGGCGGCGGGCGGTGGACGAGGTCGCCCCGCTCGTCGACGCGATGCTGCGGTCCGAGATCCTGCTCAAGGGCGCGGTGGTCCATGAGCGGCTGGTCCAGGAGTACGGCATCGCCATCAACTACCAGCGGATCAAGATCTACTTGCAGGAGGCGCGACCGCGGATCGCCGAGGAGCTCGGTATCAACGCAGGCGAACTCGCGGGCCTGCACCGTCGGTTCGAGGTGGTGCCCGGCGCCCAGGCGCAGGTGGACTGGGGGGACGAGGGCAGGATCCTCGCCCACGTCGGCATCCCGAAGGTCTACTCGTTCCACATGACGCTGTCGTACTCGCGGGACCCGTTCTGCTGCTTCACCACCAGCCAGGACCTGGCGACGTTCTTCGATTGCCACCGGCAGGCGTTCGCGCACTTCGGCGGGGTGCCGATGAGCATCGTCTACGACCGCACCAAAACCGTGGTCCGCCGACATGTCGCCCCCGGCGAAGCGGTCCCGCTGCATCCGGAGGCGGTCGCGTTCGCCGGACACTACGACTTCGACGTCGACGTGCTGGCCGCCTACCGGCCCCAGGGCAAGGGCCGGGTCGAGCGGCAGGTCGCCATCGTGCGCGACCACGTCCTGGCCGGCCGGGCGTTCTCCTCCACCGAGGAACTCGACGCCGCGTTCACGGCCTGGGTGCCGCTGCGGCGATCCCGGGTTCACGGTACCCACGGCGAGGTCATCGGCCTGCGCGCCGTCCGCGATCACATGGCCCTACGGCCGCTGCCCCGCACGCCCTACGTGGTCACGCAGCGACACCTGCGGCACG
Organism: Kitasatospora sp. NPDC059327; assembly: GCF_042752535.1. Lineage (NCBI taxonomy): Bacteria > Bacillati > Actinomycetota > Actinomycetes > Kitasatosporales > Streptomycetaceae > Kitasatospora > Kitasatospora sp. NPDC059327. The sequence goes on from NZ_JBHYYB010000246.1 coordinate 1,112, forward strand.
TCGGCAAGGACTGCCTGGTCGCCTTCGACGCGAACCTCTACTCGGTGCCCGCCCGCAGGGTCCGACCGCGCCAGTTGGTCGAGATCCGGGCCACGAAGTCCCAGATCGTGCTCCACTCCACCGTCCCCGACTCCGCCGGAAGCACTCTGCTGGCCGTTCACCCCCGGGCGGTGGGCCGCGGTGCCCGGATCGTCGACGAGCGGCACTGGGACGGCCTGCCCAAGGGCGACACCAGGCGCGTAACCACGGGGGACGCCCTTCCTCGGCCCCGCCGTGAACAGGGCCCGACCGACGAGGACGGCCCGCTGCGGGCCCTGCTCAACCGGGCCGCCGCCGCCCGCGTCGAGGTCGGCCGCCGCCCGCTGTCCGTCTACGACGAGCTGACCGGCACCCGCCCGTTCAACACCAACCACCCGACGAAGGACTCCCGTTGAGCCAGCTGGTCAGCAACCGCATCCGCACCATGGCCGGCAAGCTCGGCCTACCCCACCTCGCCGAGGGCCTGAACCAGTACGCCAAACGGGCCGACGAGGCGAAGATGGGCTACCTCGACTTCCTCGACCTCGTCCTTGCCGAGGAACTCGCGGTCCGCGACGACCGCCGCTTCCGGCAGGGCCTTCGACTGTCGAAGCTGCCGCACCACAAGACCCTGGACGACTACGACTTCGCCTTCCAACCCGAACTCGACCCGCGCAAGATCAAGGACCTCGCCACCCTCTCCTTCGTCGAGGCCAAGGCCAACGCCGCTCTGCTGGGCCCGCCCGGGGTCGGCAAGACCCACATCGCCGTCGCCCTCGTGGTCGCCGCCTGCCGGGCCGGCTACTCGATCTA
>NZ_JBHYYB010000247.1:0-1801 GCF_042752535.1 Kitasatospora sp. NPDC059327
ACGGTACGCAAGGCGGTACGCAGACGGTACGCAGCGGTACGCACATGTGAAGCCGCACCCGGCCATCGACCGGAACCCCCGGAGACGAACGCCGGGGCTGGGTAGCTTCCTGGCAGCCGGGTGGTCCCGCTCACTGAGGAGGGCATGCACCAGACTTCCTGCGTCTGACGGTCGGTAGGAGGGTGGGCGCGCCCGGCGGCGGGCCGGGAGGCCGGTCACGGCCGGGTCGGACCGGCGACGGTGAACGCGCGGCCACACAAACGGTCAGTCGGGGCGTCGGCGCGGACGCGCCGTCCGCTTCGCCTGGCCCCGCCCGCACCCCGGGCGGCAGCGGCGCGAGGTCCTGGGACACCCTTCCGTCCCGACTGTGATTCACGTCACTGCCAGCGGCTCGGTGCAGCATTCGGCCCCGTTCCGCCGTCATGGGGGCAGTGATCGGGACGGGACGAGGAGAGGAGGTCGGCGGGTGAGGTTTCGCAGGAGCGGTCCGGGCAACGGATTCACGGAGTTCGTCGCACATCGGTCGGGAGCGTTGTTCCGTACCGCGTATGCGCTGACCGGTGACGTGCACGTGGCCGAGGATCTGGTGCAGGAGGCGCTGGAGCGGGCGTGCCGACAGTGGCGGAAGGTCGCGGTGGCGGACTCGCCGGAGGCGTACGTGCGCAAAGTGCTGGTCAACCTGGCCAACGACCGCTGGCGGCGGCTGTCGCGCCGGGGCGAGCGCCCCGGGCTGTCGGGGGTGCCCGAGATGGCCGACCCCCGGGACCGGTTCGGGCAGGTGGATCTGCGCGCGGAACTGATCGAGGCACTGCTCGGGCTGCCGATGGGCATGCGCAGCGTGGTGGTCCTGTACTACCTGCACGATCTGGACGCCCGGCAGGTCGCCGACGTCCTGGACATCTCTTCGAGTGCGGTGAGGTCCCAGCTCGCCCGCGGCCTGGCCAAGCTGCGCGATTCCGTATCGGGCGCCCAGGCGCCGCACACGCCGTCGGCCGCTTTCGGAGGTACGAAGTGAGGAACACGTCGTCCGGACCGGCCCCGTTCGAGCCGGGCCTCGAAGCCGAGCTGCGTGCCGCGGTGGCCTCCTTCGCCGACGGGCCGACGGCGCCGGTCGTCGACGCGGCCGCGATCGAGCGAGCCGTCAGCCGCAGCCGCACCCGCCGGGCGCTCCTCGGCACCGCTGCGGCGTGCTGTGTGCTGGCGTGCGTCACGGTGGGGTTCTTCGCGCTGAAGCCCGTGCCACCCGCGCCCGGCGCCTCCCCGTCCCTGTCCCCACTGGCGAACGGGGCGTGCACCCCGCTCGCCACCGGCACCCCCAAGAGCGGAAGTGCCGATGCGACTCCGACACAGGAGCAGGAGCAGACCGCGGGAGCGGGCATCGCGTTGCCGGACCTGGCCGGCATGCCGGTCGAACAGGCCGGAAGCCTGCTGCGCGGACTCGGACTGAGCTGCACGATCATGCGGCACACGGACTGGAACGCTCCCGCAGGGCAGGTGATCAGCAGTCAGCCCCGGGGCGGCGCAGCACCGGTGGCACCGGGCTCGTCCGTCCTCCTGCTGGTCTCGACGGGCAAACCCGGCGGAACCTGAGCGACTGGGCCCTTCGGCCCGCGCACCGGCCGAGTGACCCAGGGGCCGGTGCCGGGCGGTCCGTCGACCGCGGCGCACCGGCTGGACGCCCGCCCCTCCGGGCCGCTGCTGGACTTTTCCGAGGGGCGCGTGCGGGGAGGGGAGTGGGGGGCGACTTCATGATGGGCTGGGCGCCGAGGTTTCGTGAGGTACCCACCAGCGGCGATCCGGG
>NZ_JBHYYB010000248.1:0-1692 GCF_042752535.1 Kitasatospora sp. NPDC059327
CTAGAACGCTGATGAAGATCTTGGTGTGATCGGGGCTGCCGCCGTCAGGCGGCAGCCCCGATCTGCCAGGTGGTGCCGTTGTGGGCGAGTCCGAGGTTGATCAGGGTCCGTAGGTTGAGGACGGCGGCGCGGGTGTGGAGCCAGGTGTTGTTCTTGATGGTGCCGATGTGTCGTAGGCGTCGGTTGCCGTGGGCGACGAGCCAAGCGACGGCGCGTTCGACGGGTGGGCGCCAGCGGCGGTAGGCGGCCTGCCATTCGGGGTCGTTCGCGGTCTTTCGGGCTTGCGCCATGAGGTCGTGGTCGGGGCGGATGGTGACAATGCGACCGGCCTTGGCCCGGCTGCATCGCTCGCGCAGGGGGCAGCCGGTGCACTGGCCGGTGAAGACCGCCTTGCGCTGGAGGTGTCGGCCGGACGGCTCGGACAGCGCGACGGTGTGGCCGGCAGGGCAGGTCACCATGCCACCCACGGTGTCGATGACGAAGTCGTCGAGACTGAAACCGCCCGGGACGGCGGTTGTCAGCGGGGCGGGCTTGAGGAACAACCGGTGGTGGGCCTGCCTCAGGGCCCGCCGGGTAGGTCCGGTGGAATAGGCCGTGTCGCCGAAGGCGTCCACCGGCTCGGGCTCGTCGGCGAGCAGGTCGAGGGCGATCTGGGCCTCGTGGTGCTCGCTTCCGCTGCCGGGGGTGAGGGCGACGGCGGTGAACAGGCCGGTTTCGGGCTCGACGGCGAGGTGGGCCTTGTAGCCGTCCTGGTGCCGTGTGCGGTTCTTGTGGACGTGCCGGGCCTCGGGGTCGACCACGGAGACGATCCGGTCCGGGGCGGTGCCCCGGATGATGCGCCAGCGTCCGTCACGGCCGTCGGAGTCGTCGGCGGGCTCGACGTCCTGCCCGGCGACCAGGGCCAGGATCCCGACCGCGTTCGCGGCCTTCTCGCCCAGTGGCTGCTCGGGTAGGTGCCCGAGCAGCCGCAGCGCGTCGCCGACCAGGGCGTCGACCAGGTCGGCCCGGGCCTGCTCGTCGTTCCAGGCGATGCGGGGTTTACCCGGATCGGCGTAGTCGTGCGCGGTGCAGTGCACGGCCGCGACCGCGCCGGCGCCGGGGACCTCGCGGATCACCGCGCGGACGGCAGCGATCAGCTGGGTGACGGTGTCCTGGGTGGCAACCGCGTCGTCCAGCACGGTGGAGTCCAGCGCCCGCTTCTGGCGGCCCTTCAGCACGCCGGTCGCGTTCACGACCTCCCGAACGGCCTCGAATACCCGGTCCGGCCGGGCCGAGCGGGCCAGCCGGCGACGGAAGTAGGACAGCAGCGACGAGTCGAACGCCGTGTCATGCAGGCCGAGCCCGCAGGCGGCCTTCCATCGCAGGTCGCACCGCAGTTCCTGAACGGTCTCGAAGTCCGACAGGCCGTGCAGGGCCTGCAGAGTGATCGCCGCGGCCAGGATCTGCGGCGGCATGCTCGGGCGGCCGTTCGCGGCCGGGTACATGTCCGCGAACATTGCTGCCGGGAACAGCCGGCCCCGGTGCTCGGCCAGGAACGCGAACACACTCCCCGCCGGGATCAGCTCCCGGCAGGTCTCCCACACGTCCGGCCCGACCGTATCCCCGGCCCATTCCCCCATCGCCACAGAAACGAGTCTGGCCCCACCGCTCACGCGGTGGGGCCAGAACCCAACATCTTCATCAGCGTTCTAG
>NZ_JBHYYB010000250.1:0-1599 GCF_042752535.1 Kitasatospora sp. NPDC059327
GGGGCGGCTGGTCTTGCTGATGGACGGGTTCGTGGTGACCCGCGGGTGCCGGGTGAATCCCTGTGGGTTCCCGGCCCTGGAGGCCTTACGAGAGACCGGCGACAGCCGGCGCCCTCGGGCCACCGCGATGCCCGTCCGGAACTTGTGTTCGTTGATCGTCTTGGTGCGAGCCCGCCGCAGGGCGACCTCTTCCTTTGTCCCGAGCCGCGAGCTCTTCACAAGACAGAGGCCCCTGCGGTCCGCTGGTGCCACGAACGGCTGGCGAGATGGCGGACCGACGAGTCCTTGGATTAGGTCGCCGCGTGGCCCGCACAGGCTTCCCACCTGCGCGAACAGCAACAGAACGGAGATGGATGTGACAGTGTTCTGCGGCATCGACTGGGCCGAGGGCCACCACGATGTCGCCCTGGTCGACGAGGCGGGCACCCTGCTCGCCAAGCGCCGCATCAGCGACGACGCGGACGGCTACCGCCTGCTGCTCGACCTGCTCGCCGAGTACGGAGACACCTCCGAGGCCCCGATACCAGTGGCCATCGAGACCTCGCGCGGCCTGCTGGTCGCCGTCCTGCGGATCGGCAAGCGGCCGATCTACGCGATCAACCCGCTGGCCGCCGCCCGCTACCGCGACCGGCACGGCGTGAGCCGCAAGAAGTCGGACCCCGGCGACGCGCTGGTCCTGGCGAACATCCTGCGCACCGACATGCACGCCCACCGGCCGCTGCCCGCCGACACCGACCAGGCCCGCGCCATCGCCGTACTCGCCCGCGCCCAGCAGGACGCGGTCTGGAACCGCCAGCAGCTGGTCAACCAGGTCCGCTCGCTGCTGCGCGAGTACTACCCGGCTGCCCTGGACGCCTTCCTCGGCAAGCAGTACGGCCTGGCCCGTGCGGAAGCCCGCGCAGTCCTGGCCGCCGCCCCGACCCCGGCCAGGGCCGCTCGGCTGTCCCTGCCCCAACTGCGGGCCGCGCTCAGACGGGCCGGCCGACAGCGGGGTATCGACGCCGAAGCCGAGCGCCTGCACGAGGCCTTCCGCGGCGACCACGCCCGCCAGCCCACTGCCGTCGAGGATGCGATGGGACACCAACTCGCAGCACTGGTACGACAATTGGATGCGGCATGTCTTGCAGCCGACGGGCTCGCCGAGGCGGTCGAGGCCCATTTCCGACAGCACCCGGACGCTGAGATCCTGCTCAGCTTCCCCGGCCTCGGGGTCCAGCTCGGCGCCCGGGTGCTCGCCGAGATCGGGGACGACCGCGCCCGCTTCGCCGACGCCCGCGCGCTGAAGGCCTACTCCGGCTCCGCACCGGTCACCCGCGCCTCCGGCAAGAAGCGCCACGTCGGACGCCGACACATCAAAAACAACCGCCTCATCGACGCGGGCTTCCTCTGGGCGTTCTCCGCCCTGCGGGCATCGCCCGGAGCCAAAGCCCACTACAAGCGGCGACGCGAGCGCGGGGACTGGCACGCGGGAGCTCAGCGGCACCTGTTCAACCGGATGATCGGACAGCTCTACCACTGCCTGCAGAGCCGGCAGCTCTTCGACGAACAACATGCGTTCACCTCCGGTCCCTCAGCGGCTCTGGCCGCGACGGCTTGACT
>NZ_JBHYYB010000251.1:0-1547 GCF_042752535.1 Kitasatospora sp. NPDC059327
CAGTTGACCTGGCGGGTGTTCCAGTCGACGCGGAACGCGGCCCGCAGGAACTCTGGAGCTGCTGTGGCTCGTTCGGCGGAACCGCTGAGCCCGAGAGCGAGCTTGGTAAGGACTCTTGACAGTCGGGTGGTCCAGACCACCAGTATTGGTCCGGGCCAGAGTGCTTCAGGTTGCCGAAGTCCCCCACCTTCGAAGGGAGCGCGGTCCATGGCCGGACCCGTTCGCGCACCACTCCGAGCCCTGCTCGCCGGAGCCGTCACCGCCGCCGCCATCGCCGGCGTGGCGCTCACCGGCACCGGCACCAGCACCGCCCATGTGGCGGGCACCCCACTACCTGCCCAGGTCTTCGCCCCGTACGTCGAGGCCCGGGCCGACGGCAGCCTGTCCAAGCTCGCCTCGCAGTCGGGTGACAAGTACCCGACGACGGCCTTCCTCCAAGCCGCCACCTCCTCCTCCCCGTCGCCCTCCGCGTCGAGCGTCCAGGTGCCCGCCATCCAGGTGCAGGTCAGCCCGTCCTCGGGCACGGTGACCGCCGGTTCGTCGACCACCGCGACCGTGAGCACGGCCATCATCAACAACGGCTCGAACACGTCCATCGCGATGACGGTCAGCGGCGTTCCTGTGGGGGTCACCGCCTCGGTCAGCCCGTCCTCGGTCAACGGGAGCTCCAGCGCCGCCCTGTCGGTGTCGACCGTGTCCACGGTCGTCCCCGGCACCTACACGCTGACGGTCAGGGGCACGCTGACCGGCACCTCGGCCACGTCCTCCGCGACCTACACGCTCACCGTGACCGGCACCGCCCCGGCGTGCTCCACCGCCTCCTGGGTCGGCACACAGGTCTACACCAGTGGCAGCACCGTCTCGTGGAAGGACCACCGGTGGAACGCGAAGTGGTGGACGCTGGGCGCGGAGCCCGGCACCACCGGTCAGTGGGGCGTCTGGCAGGACCTCGGTACCTGCTGATCCGCACGCGTCGCCAGGCCGGGCTCCGGTTTTCGCTGTGGGGTGTTGGTCGGGTTCGGGATGATCACTCTGTGGACTGCCTGGCGGTGGTGCCACCCGGGAGGGTGGTGCGGAGTGTCGATGCGGCCGCATGGGTTGCCGGAGATTCCGGCGATGACGGCGGCGGGCCGGGGCGGCGTTCCCGTCCGGTTCGCCCGCGATGCGGGCGAGGGACGAGCTGGCGGGGGTGTTCGCGCACCGGCCATTCGCGGACGCGTTCGGGGTGCGCGGACCGGCGGGCCGGCTGGAGCTGGCCGGGAGAGCGTGCGCCCCCGCCCGGAGGCGCTGGCCGGCGCGGCCCCGACCTGGCTGGCAGGCCGGTTCGGGGCGGACCGGGTCGCAGAACGGGAACTGCGCTACACGGCCCGCATCAACTCTTGGCGGCTACCGTCGTCGCAGACCAAGCGGGACCGGCTCGCCCAGGTCTACGGGCACGACGCCCTCATCACCCCGCGCCTGGTCGACCACTCCCACCAGGCCCGCGCCGCCGAGGGCTTCGACAAGGCCGCGTTCCGCGTCGACTGGAACACCCGCCAGGTCAACTT
>NZ_JBHYYB010000252.1:0-1484 GCF_042752535.1 Kitasatospora sp. NPDC059327
CTTAGGTTCTAGCGGTCCTCGCAACACTCATGATCATGGGAGTTGCGAGGACCGTGGGCGGCAAGAGGCTCGATCCGGAGTTGAAGAAGCTGTTCTTCGAACGGCTTGACGCCGTGGGAAGCGTCTCCCCCGTAGCGCGAGAGCTGGGGCTGAACCTGAACACGGCGTTCACGCTGGCCCGCAAGGCCGGCGTGGTCTACGGGCACCTGGGCCACCCTGGGCGCGAGGAGTACCTGAAGCTGCGGGCCCGGGGCGTCTCCAGGCGGGAGGCCGCCGAGCGGGTCGGGGCACACCTTCGGACAGCCCAGGACTGGGACTGGGGCATCCGGAAGTCCAACAACTCCCGGATCCACCCCGACGGCCGGCGTGTGAACTACACGACGGGAACCGTCACGATGTCCGGTGTGACCATCGCTGCACCGGTGAGGCCGGTGAGCCTCAAGTCCCTTGAGAAGAAGCTCCACCCCAGGCTGCTCTCGCTCTCCGAGCGCGAGCGGATACGCGACCTCCGCGCCGCCGGCCAGTCGATGCGAGCCATCGGGCGGGCCCTGGGGCGCCCGGCCAGCACCATCTCGCGCGAGCTGCGGAACAACTCGGCAACCGCCGACTACCACCCCTACGCGGCGCACAGGGCCTCCGCCGCGCGCCGGCCCCGCCCGAAGGAGCGCAAGCTGCTGGCCGAAGGCCCGCTCCGCGACTTCGTCCAGGACGGCCTGCGGAGACGGTGGTCCCCGGAACAGATCTGCCACGCTCTGGCCAAGACCCATCCGGACGACCAGAACATGCGGGTGAGCGTGGAGACGATCTACCAGGCCCTGTACTTCCAGGCCCGCGGCGGCCTGAAGCGGGAGGTCCAGGCGGCCGTCCGCACCGGTCGCACGCGCCGCAAACCGCGCCGGAACCCCGAACGGCGCACGTCCCGGTTCATCGACCCGATGGTGATGATCAGCGACCGCCCCGCCGACGTCGAGGACCGGGCCGTGCCGGGGCACTGGGAAGGCGACCTGATCGTCGGCGCGGGCGGGCGCTCCGCGATCGCGACCCTGGTCGAACGCAGCACCCGCTACACCATGCTGGTCCACCTGCCGGGCGAGACCCACGACGCCGAGACCGTCCGTGACGGGCTCGTCCGCACCGTCCAGACCCTGCCCGCTCACCTGCGCGGCTCGCTCACCTGGGACCAGGGCCCCGAGATGGCACGCCACCGGCAGTTCAGCATGGCCACCGACATGCCCGTCTACTTCTGCGACCCGGCCTCTCCCTGGCAACGCGGCTCGAACGAGAACACCAACGGGCTGCTGCGGCAGTACTTCCCGAAGGGCACCGACCTGAGCCTGCACGGCCCCGAAGACCTCGAACACGTCGCCCAGGAGCTCAACAGCCGCCCACGCAAGACGCTCGGCTGGGATACCCCAGCCGAGCGTCTACGTGATCTACTCACCGTCTGAAACCAAGCGGTGTTGCGACGACCCCTTGAACCTAAG
>NZ_JBHYYB010000253.1:0-1443 GCF_042752535.1 Kitasatospora sp. NPDC059327
AGGGCGTTCAGCCACGCCGCCCGCTGCCACTGTGCTGACCAAGGCGACAGAGGGCTGGTCGATGTGGGTAGGTTCTTGTTGAGTGGCGTCATGATGTGTGGCCGCACCGTCACCCGTAGGAAGCCGCTCTCGTAGGCGAAGTTTGCCAGGACGGATACTCCGAGCTGGCCGTGCCAGGAGACGATCCGTGCCCACAGGTAACGGCGGGCGACAAAGGGGCCGGGTCCGCTGTTGGGCTTGCCGACGGCGAGGTCCTCGAGTTGCTGCCACGTCCAGTCGTCGAGCTCCGCCCACCGGGTGAAGGAGAGGGCGGCTAGGCCGAGGACCTCGATGTCGGCAAGCGGGTGATCATCGGCATGAGAGGGAGCCGGGTCCAGGAGGCGTTGGGCGACGAAATCGTGAAGTTCCTCGACTTCGAACGGACGGAACCGAGCAGGGGAAGCCTGCTTCTGCTGGGCAAGGTGCTTGCGTAGTTGCGCTGGCATCCGCACTCCCAACGGCTCCATGGCGGGTGCGGGGCCCGCCGGACCGTCCTCTGGCCGGCTCGGAGCAGGTTCGACGTCAATGCCGATGGATCTGATCGGCCAGATCATGCGTCCCGCGCCGATGAAGTGCTCCTTGGGGCCGTTCTTCCGCATCATGCGCTCATGGGGAATCGCGGACGATTGCGACCACTTCTTCCGGAGGCGGGCAGCATCGGATGGCTCCGAACTGCTGCCCGTGTAGAACTCGGACGGCCGAAGCTGGTGCAGCATGCCCTGTGCACACAGCCGGTCCAGGTAGAAGACGACCCATGCACCAGTTACCGCAAGTCCGGCAGCCCAGCCCCAGGGAAGCAACTGGACCATGCCGAGGGCGATGCCTGGCGTGACCATCAGTGCTGCGGCTGACCTTCGCCACCTACGAAGTCGCATGGCGCGAATGCAGTGGGCAAGAACCACTGCCTCGTCGAAACCGTAGGCAGGTACAGGGCGTCCGCGAGCGAACCGGCGCCCCACCCAGTCGACGTATTCCTCTCCGAAAAGCACAGCGGGGTCGTTCTTGCCGCCAGGCTTGCCCGCCGGACCGGCAGAGGCTAACCGCCTTGTCAGCGGGCCTAGTAGCCACGTGCCGCGACCGGGCCTGACGAAGGCGTTCGCCGAGAGTTGGCGGGTCACCTCCGACGGCGCGGCCTTGTTTCGGCCATCCGGCCCACCTCGCACCTTTCCCCCCATCCGACAGCGCCGCCTCGCCAGCCCGCACGTCACGTTCTGCTGTCAGGCAATCACAGCTGCACGCGTGACCGTATCAACCAGTCATGAGCTCATGCTTGAGAAGCGTCAAAAACCCTTCCAAGGGGGCGGGTTCGCCTGTTCCCCCACCCGTCTCGGCGACGGTCGAACGCGGGTTCTGGAAGAAGCGCAGCGACCCAGTTCTCGTGTCAGCGAGTCGTCAGCGTCGCCG
>NZ_JBHYYB010000254.1:0-1434 GCF_042752535.1 Kitasatospora sp. NPDC059327
ACCAGCAGGGCCGAGGTCCAGGGGGTCAGTGGCGAGGGCTTCAGGACGGCCGTGCAGCCGGCGATCAGGGCGGGGGCCACTTTCCACATCGGGATGGCGACCGGGAAGTTCCACGGGGTGATGAGCCCGACCACGCCGAGGGGGCGTCGGAACGTCATCGCGACGGTGCGGGGTTCCTCGGCCGGTGTCGTGACGCCGTTGATGCGGCGGGCCTCGCCGATGGTGAAGTCCAGGATGGTCAGGGAGCGGGCGACTTCGCCCCGGCCTTCGGAGAGCCGCTTGCCCTGTTCCCTGGTGATCGCCTCGGCGAACAGTTCGGCGCGTTCGGTGATCAGGGTGGCGGCGGAGCGGAGCACCTTGGCGCGTTCGATCGGCCCGATCGCGTCCCAGTCGCGCTGGGCGGCGGCCGCCGCGTCGACGGCGGCCGTGGCGTCCGCGGCTCCCGATTCCGTGAACTCGCCGATCACGTCGGTGGTGTTCGCCGGATTCAGGTTCGGTCGCACCTGCCCGGTCAGTGAGGGCGACCAGCGGCCGGCGATGTGGTTGAGCAGGTGCTCGGGGTGCGGGTTCGACATGGAGGGCTCCGTGGCATGAGGGGAGGGCGGGGAGTGGCCTGGGCCGACCGACCGGGCGGTGCCCGGTCGGTCGGGCCGGGTGAGGTCCCCGGGGGAGGGACGGGGGTGTCGGTGCGGGGTGTCAGGCCATGTGCACGGCGATCCGGGGAGCGGCGCCGGTGCGGGCCGCGGCGACGGCCGCGTCGATCTCCGTCAGCGGGAAGGAGGCCGGGACGAGTTCGGCGAACCGGTCCCGCATCGGGGTGCGGACGAGGAAGTCGACGGCCTCGGCGAGGTCCTCGACGGCGTAGTTGTGGCTGCCGACCACGCGGGTGAGGTTGCGGACGAAGGTGTTGGGCTCGAAGGCCACCTGTGGCCCGGGGGACACCGAGCCGACGAGTGCCACGCGCCCGTCCAGTCCGACGAGGTCCAGGGCCGACTGGACGGCCCTGTGGTGGCCGGACAGTTCGAAGATGACGTCGGAGCCGAACTCCTTGACGGCTGTCTCCAGCGCGCCGGGGGAGCAGGCGACGCTGGCGCCGAACTCCAGCGCCAGGTGGCGCCGGCCCGCGTCGAGGTCGCAGGCGATGACGTGCCGGGCGCCCATGTCGCGGGCGTAGGCGATCGCGGTGAGGCCCAGCATTCCGCAGCCGATCACCACGACGCTGTCGCCGGCGGTGAGTTCGGTGCGTCGGGCCGCGCACACGACGGTGGCGGTGGCGCAGTTCGCGGGTGCGGCGACCTCGGCGGGCAGGTCGTCGGGGACGAGTACCAGGCCGGTGCCGGCCGCCAGGTGGCAGTGGGTGGCGAGGCCGCCGTTGAACCGCCAGTGGTCGGTGATGGCCTCGTGCCCGTACTTGCGGACGCTCTCGCATTTCTG
>NZ_JBHYYB010000255.1:0-1410 GCF_042752535.1 Kitasatospora sp. NPDC059327
GGTCGGCGTCGGCACGCAACCGCAGGAGCCCGCCCTCCTTCAGCCCCCGCCGCCAGCGCGCCGGGGGCGGGTAGCGCAGCACGGTGGAGATGTGGGTGAGCCGCTCGTCCTGGTCGAGGGCTTCCTGTGCGTGGACGTGTTCGGCGAGCAGCCGGCGGAGCGTCTCGTCTCGTGAGGCGCCGCGCCGCGACGCGACGGCTGCCAGGGCGTCGAGGGCGCAGTGCGGCAGCCGGACGTTGGTCTCGGTGTGGGCGGGCACCCGGCCAGTATCGGGGCTGAGGAGGCGCGACGCCGGCCACCGGGAGGTGGCCGGGCTCCTGGCGCAGCGCGGCCTGGGTGGGTGTGGGCGAGTGCGCCAGCCGCAGGTCGGGGGGAGGCGCTTCTTCGGCTACCCCTAGCATCTATACAGAATCCTCCATGACTTCATAAGCTGCTACCCGTACGAAGTCATGGACGACTGAGGAGGTACGGGTGGATCAGGAAGCAGCCCGCGCGGCCGTGGTGAGCGCACTGTCGGACGTCGAGGCCATGCACCGCAAGCTCACCGCGCTGCTGGGAAACATCGACGGCACGGCCACCGCGGTGGACATCCCTCGCCAGGGCCAGTGGACCGTGCAGCAGGTCGCTGTTCTATGGCGGCGCGCGAAGCACCTCCCGGGAGTCCGAGCGTTGTTCGAGACGACTGCGGCGCACGCCGGCGAGAAGGTGACGTTCAGCCAGATCCTGGCCGTGTCGGGCCTCGACGAGCTGCAGCAGCGCAGCGAGCACGCCCGGCTCAGCCGTCTGGCGAGCGACCTGTTCGGCGAGAAGCGCTGGCCGATCGAGAACTGGCAGGGCTCCCCCGACAGCACGAGCGGCAAGGCCGAGATGGTCTACCGGATGCCCCTTCCGATCGCTGCGTGGTGGCGCGGCCTGGAGCCCTGATCCACGACCCCGGCCCCGGCCCTACGACGGGCACTGCGAGGCCGGACGGCCTCGTCCTCCCCCGCACAGGCCCAGGGCCGAGACCCACCGGGGCACCACCCAACCGGGTCGGCATCCGCGCGCACCGGAACTCAGAGGCGGACTCCGGTGGACGGCCCGCCTGTTGGCGCGGCACGGGGCGGCCGGGCTGTATGCCGGGCCCGGCCGCCCCGAAGCGGCGACGCTGCACGGTCCGGGCCGTGGGGGTGTACGAGTCGGACGATGTGAAGCGGGCACAGCCTCACGCCCCGGTCGGGGCGCTCGGTCGGTTCAACGAGCGAAGCCGGCCGCGGGCACGTCCGGGTCAATGGGGAAGACCTGGTCGGCGCCGGTGGTCTCCAGAAGCCTTGCGGCCGAGGGGGTGAGTCGGGCGAGATGGACCGTGGTGTCGGCGCGGGCGGCTTCGGCCCGGGCGAGAAGCAGGGCGTTGAGGCCCGAGGAGTCCAT
>NZ_JBHYYB010000256.1:0-1273 GCF_042752535.1 Kitasatospora sp. NPDC059327
TGTCCGCGTACTGATCTAAGTGCTCCAGTGCGTACGGACTTGTGTGCACCACTGGCCCGTCTTAACGGGCGCTGGTAGGCAGCGCATCGGGTGGCCTGGAGGGCGAGCGGCATCCCTCCGGCTGCACCGGAGCCCTCGGCCCGAAGATGGCGACGCACATCTCTGGCTGAAGGATGTTGTGGCGGCCGCAGCGGCTCGGTCTCGCAGGGCCGACAGTAGGGCGGTTCCCCTGCGACGACACCGGCCGAGGGGCAGCGGGCGGCGGCTACTGATGGCTCTGGGCCGGCCGCTTGTCAGGTTCCTCGGCCTGCGCCACGACCGGCCGGCTGGCTGGCGAGATCGTCCGCGAGTGACCATCCGTCACCCGTCCGGCCGGTTCTCCCTGTTCACGCGCCGATCAGCCGGGCCGCCTGCCGCGGGTCGCGCCACCCCTCGTCCTCGGTGACGACGCGGGCTCGCGCCCACTCCGGAACGATCGACCGGCAGTAGTACTCGTACGAGCGGCATTGCTCGCACCACTCCCAGTACCGTCCCACCCCGCACATTGCCACCCCGCGCTCCACCCAACGCCGTTCGGGCCCGTCGATGGTGAACGCCAGTTGCAGCGTCCCCGTCCCGCAGATCGGACAGCCACCCTCGCGGGTCACCGCCTGCTCCTCGTGCATCGCGTTGCAGACGCGCCGCCACGCGACGTGGTCATCAGGCTCGTTCCAGGTGCCGTTGTCGAGTGTCACCAGTGGCCTCTCATTCCTCGGCTGTATGCTTCGAGCCAGTTTCCGATGCCCCAAGGAGTGCGGTCCATGGAGTATTCGTGCCCATGGAACTCCACGGTGTCGGGGGGAGCCAGTCACCCCCGTTGGCCCGCAGCTTCGCCGTGTGCCAACGAGACGGGTCAACCGCTCAGGCGACGTCAGTGTCCTGGCTGATGGCCTGGAGGCGGTTCTTGAGGCGGTAGCTGTTGCCGTTGATCGAGATGACGTCGCAGTGGTGGAGGAGCCGGTCGAGGATGGCGGTGGCGAGGACCTCGTCGCCGAAGACCTGGCCCCATTCGCTGAAGGTCTTGTTCGAGGTCAGGATGATCGAGCCCTTCTCATAGCGCTTGGAGATCACCTGGAAGACCAGGTTCGCCTCGGCGCGCTCCAGTGGCTGGTAGCCCACTTCGTCGACCACGAGGACGCTCGGCCGCAGGTAGGTGCGGAGCTTGCTGGTCAGGCGCCCGGTGGCCTCGGCGGCCTTGAGGTGGCGGACCATGTCGTCGAGGCTGGTGAAGTAG
>NZ_JBHYYB010000257.1:0-1273 GCF_042752535.1 Kitasatospora sp. NPDC059327
TCGCGAGGGAGTCCAGATCAGGCGTCACAACCGATCTTTGGACTCCCTCGCTTCATGTCATGCGCGCCAGCGAGCCCTTGGCATCAATCATCTAGACCGACCGCTGACCTGGCTGCCGCTCCCCGTAGCGTAGGGCAGCGCTCAGACAAGCGACTGCCAGACTGATCGGGTGACGCATCCCGGCTACTACATAGGCACCACGCCCGACGGACACCCATTCATGACGCACCTTCAGGGCCCAGAGCCCTGGTGCTGTGAGAGGCACGTACTCGACCTTGAACCGGAAGTCGACCGCGCCGGTACTGCGGTCCATGAGGCCGGGCACGCCGTCGCCGCCCTCCTACTCGGCATCCACATTGTTAATGTCGAGCTCACCGCCGACCCGGTGGCACTGGCCTGCGGCCCGACCGTAGCGGTGAACGGCTGCACCTCGGTCACCTACGAGGTGCCCAAGGAGATCTTCCTGACGATGCTGGCCGCGGGAGAGCGGGCCCACCAGCGATGGCTTCTCCACCAGGGGCCGTGGACGCCGGAACGAGCGTGGCCGTCGAACGCGGAGCGCGTGACGACCAGCGCAGGGCCGTCGAGGCGGTCGGGCAGCAGACACCCTCCTCCATCGCTTCCGTCCTGCACTTCTGGCAGTTCAGGCCGCTCGCTGACGCCCTGCTGCAAGAGAACTGGGACAGGGTGGTCAGCCTCGGAACGGCCCTGGCCGACCGGATGCGCCTGAGCGGCGACGAGGCGGCAGAACTGGCTGGCCTGCCCAACCCGCCGGGGCCGCCAACAGATCCGGCGTGAGCCAGCGACGGGCGGCGCATAGATGTGCCGCCCGAGTCCCTACCGGCCCAGAAGCCGGGCGTACCGGGCCTTCTCGACCTGGTGCCGCAGAATCGCGTCCTGCAGGGCACCCCGCAGGCCTGCGAAGCTGCTACGGCGGCACTGGTGAACCCAGAGGCCCTCGCCATCGACCCGTCCTCCAGAAGGGTCACCACGACGTGCAACTGGTCGGCAGGAACGCCGTCGTACGGGAATCGAAGAATCTGAACACAAGAACTTGACAGAGAATTCGACGCCCACGGGGACATCAACGTCCCCGCCGACACCACCACCGGCTACCTCGGCGGGCTGGCCCTCGCCGGCCCGCTGGGCTGGTAGGACTCCGGTCTCGGCGGCGGCCGCCCCGAGCAGCAGGCCATCCTGGTCGGCGCCCGTGACCTCGACCCCGCCGAGATCCAGCACGTCACAGCCGGCCGCGTGGCCCTCGTGCCCCCGG
>NZ_JBHYYB010000258.1:0-1261 GCF_042752535.1 Kitasatospora sp. NPDC059327
CATGGCTGCACCGATGAAGTACCCGCCCGAGTTGCGGCAACGCGCCGTTGCCGCATATCGGGCCGCCGACCCGAAGCCTGTGATCCGTCAGATGGCCCGCGATCTCGGAGTGCATCACGAGGCCCTGCGCAACTGGATCCGTCAGGACGAGGCGGACCGGGGTGAGCGCGACGACCGGCTGACCACCGCGGAGAAGGAGGAGCTGGCCGCTCTGCGCAAGGAGAACGCCGAGCTCCGCCGGTCGTGCGAGATCCTCAAGGCCGCCTCGGCTTTTTTCGCCCAGGAGCTCGACCCGACCCGGCGACGGTGCTGAGGCTCATCGACGAGCACCAGCACCGCTTCGGGGCCGAGCCCGTCCTCCGGGAACTGCACATCCCCGCTTCCACCTACTACCGCTGGCGCCGCGACGTGGCGGAGCCGTGCGAGCGCAAACGTCATGACGCCGAGCTGACCGAGCACATCCGCAGGATCCACGCCGACTCCGACGAAACCTACGGTTCCCCGCGGGTCCACGCCGTCCTGCGGCGCGAGGGCACCCACGTCGGCCGCAAACGGGTCGAGCGCCTGATGCGCCAGGCCGGACTGCAGGGCGTCAGCCCGCGTCGGCCCCGCTCCTTCACCCGCCGCGACCCGACGGCCGACCTTGCCCCGGACCTGGTCCAGCGCGACTTCACCGCGGGTGCCCCGAACCGGCTGTGGGTCGCCGACATCTCGCTGATCCCGACCGGCGAGGGCCCGTGGTGGCTGGCCACGATCCGCGACGCCTTCTCCCGCCGCATCGTGGGCTGGCACACCTCGGAGCGGGCGGATGCCGACCTCGTGCTCACTGCGTTGGAGTACGCCCTGCACGGCCGGCCCGTCGAGCCCGGGAAGCTGATCCATCACAGCGACCACGGATGTCAGTACACGTCCATCAAGCTCACAACCCGACTGCTGAAGGCGGGAATCGAGCCGAGCATGGGTACCGTCGGCGACTCGTTCGACAACGCCCTCGCGGAGAACTTCTGGAGCGTCCTGAAGACCGAGTGCGTGCGCCGCACCAGCTTCGCGACCCGCACGGACGCCGATCTGGCGCTGTTCGCCTACGTCGACGGCTGGTACAACACCCGCCGGATCCAAAAGCGCCTCGGTTGGCTCAGCCCGGACGAGTACGAGGCGAAGTACTACGCCGATCAGGCGACGGCCGAACTGGTGGTCGTCGAGCCACCCACACCCGTTCTGACCAGGTAATCAGCACCTCCCGCGTAGCGGGGGAAGCTCA
>NZ_JBHYYB010000259.1:0-1234 GCF_042752535.1 Kitasatospora sp. NPDC059327
CTAGTGCTGGATTCCTCTTTGGATGGGTATATGTGCTGGTGGAGGGACGGTTCGGTCGGTCAGGGGCGGGTGGTTCGGGGTGGTGCTGCGGGCGCGGCAGGGCCGTGATTCGGGCGAGGAAGCTATGGTTCGCCGGTTGGCGCGGGCGCGGAAGGCGCCGGCGGATCTGGTACAGCGGGCTCGGATGGTCGAGCTGAGCTGGGCGGGGTCGAGGGTGCCCGCGATCGCGTACGAGCTGGCGTGCAGTCAGAAGACGGTGCGGTGCTGGCTGCACCGCTTCAATCGGGACGGTACGGAGGGCTTGGAGGATGTGGGCGGGCAGGGCCGCAAGCGTCGGATCACCGAGGCCGAGCGCTCGCGGGTCATCGCCCTGGTCAAGCAGCCCCCGCCGGGCCGCCTCACGGTCCGGGCTGGTGGCGATCTGGAAGCGGAGGACCCGGCGGGGCCGGCGGAGTGGACCCTGGACGCACTGGCCGACCGGGCACGGGCCGCCGGCATCGAGATCGGGCGCTCGCAGGTCCGCAGGATCCTGGTGGCCGAGGGAGTTCGGTGGCGTCGCACCAGGTCCTGGATCCGCTCCAAGGACCCGGACTTCGAGGGAAAAGGACGCGGGTCGTCGGCCTGTACACCTGCCCGCCCGCCGACGCGACGGTCGTCTGCGTCGACGAACTGGGGCCGGTGATCCCGCGCACCTTCCCGCCGGCGCCGGGCTGGTCGCCGGACGGACACCGCATCAAGAACGAGCTGGACTACGGCCGCGGGCCGGAGAAGACCTGGGTCTACGGCGGCCTGCGCGTCAGCGACGGACAAGAGGTCACCATGACCGCTTCTTCCCGCAACAGCGTCTTCTACCAACAGTTCCTACAAGTACTCGAGGACGCCAATCCCACCGGCGAGATCGTCGTCGTCACCGACAACCTCTCCTCCCACAACAGCCTGTCCACCCGCACCTGGCTCGAGGACCATCCCCGGATACGACATGTCTTCATCCCCGTCGGCGCCTGCTGGCTCAACCTCCAGGAAGGCTGGTGGCGCATCTTCCGCAAGGCCGCCCTCGCAGGCCGGTCCTTCGCCGGTCCCGACGAGATCGACCAGGCCACCCGCCTCGCAACCACCCAGCTCAACGCACGTGCCAAGCCCTGGATCTGGGGCAGACCGCCCCCACCGACCCGTCAATGCCGACGGCGATTTGTTTACCGCCTTTGAGGAATCCAGCACTAGTAGTACTTCGTTA
>NZ_JBHYYB010000260.1:0-1207 GCF_042752535.1 Kitasatospora sp. NPDC059327
TCGGTCCAGATCTCGGCGAGCCGTTGTTCGGTCGCTGTCGATGGTGCGATGTACTTCCGGGTCGTGTCGGGTTGGTTCCGGTCGGGTGTGGGGAGGGCGTTGCGGTTGGTCTTGCCGTTGGCGTTGAGGGGGATGGTGTCGAGGGGGGTGTAGGTGGTGGGGATCATGTAGTCGGGGAGGTGGTGGGTGAGGTGGTGGGTGAGGTGGGTTCGGTCGGGGGTGGGGTGGCCGGGGGTGGTGGTGTAGTAGGCGGCGAGGTGTTTGTCGTCGGGGGTGTCTTCGCGGACGATGACGACGGCGTCGCGGATGGCGGGGTGTTCGGTGAGGCGGGCCTGGATTTCTTCGGGTTCGATGCGGTGGCCGCGGATTTTGGCTTGGTGGTCGGTGCGGCCGAGGAAGGTGATGTTTCCGTCGGGGTGTTGGCGGGCGAGGTCGCCGGTTCGGTAGAGGCGGGTGCCGGGGGTGCCGTGGGGGTTGGGGAGGAAGCGTTGGGCGGTGAGGGCGGGGCGGTTGGTGTAGCCGCGGGCCAGGCCGGTGCCGCCGACGTAGAGTTCGCCGGTGGCGCCGAGGGGGACGGGCTGCATGGCGTGGTCGAGGACGTGTGTGGTCATGTTGGGCAGGGGGCGGCCGATGGGGACGGTGTCGCCGGGGGGTGGGGTGGTGATGGGGTGGGTGCAGGTGCCGACGGAGGCTTCGGTGGGGCCGTATTCGTTGATGACGCGGCTGGTGCCGACGAGGTGGGTCCAGCGGGTGGCGAGTGCGGTGGGCAGGGCTTCGCCGGCGACGACCCAGATTCCGGCGAGGTCGGCGGCTTGGGTGTCGGTGAGCTGGTGGCTGAGGATTTCGAGGTGGCCGGGGGTGAGTTTGATGAAGCTGTAGGGGCCGTCGGCGGCCAGGAGGGTGCCGAGTTCGCCGAGGTCGAGGTCCTGGGGCAGGAAGTGGACGCTCTGGCCCACGGTGAGGGGTGCCCACAGGTTCGGTACGACCAGGTCGAAGGCGACGGAGGAGAAGACGGGTGCGCCGCCGGTGCCGTGGGGGGTGAGTTCGTCCGCGGCCCAGGTGACGTGGTTGGCGAGGCCTCGGTGGGTGACCATGACGCCCTTGGGGCGGCCGGTGGAGCCTGAGGTGTAGATGACGTAGGCCGGCCGGTCCGGGTCGTGGACGAGGTTCGGCGTCGTGGTGGGCAGGTCGGTCAGGCCGTTGTCGT
>NZ_JBHYYB010000261.1:0-1149 GCF_042752535.1 Kitasatospora sp. NPDC059327
AGGGCCTCGGCCTCCTCGGGCCGGTTCAGCGCCAGGAGGGTTTCGACGGCGGTGGGGACAAGGTCCCAGGCCCAGGCCCAGGCCTCCTTGCGGTCTCGGCTTCGCCCGATCCCTTGCACGAGAACGCGCGCCCTGCGGCACCACGGCGATGCTCAACGCGCTCGATGCCGAGATGGTCGAGGGCCTCGCAGCTCAGGTACCGCTGGGCCGGCTGGCGCACGCTGACGAGATCGCGCTGGCCGCGCTGTTCCTCACCTCACCCGAGGCCGCGTACATCACCGGCCAGGTCCTCGCTGTCGACAGCGGCGCGTCCATGGGGCATTGAACTCCCGCCCTGCCGCACACGTCGGCGGGACTGGCCCACCAGCACTCGAGACGAGATGAGAGGTCGACCATGAGCCGACGGATCGTGCGGCCCGCTCCGAGAGGGAGCAGGGCCGCTGGGCTGCCGCCTGCACACCGGTGTTACCAGCACCAGGTCCGGCGGCACGCCCTTCCCATCACCGCCAGCGGATGACCGAGTTCGCGCTCACGTCACATCCGGCGACGACCCGGGCGGCCGCCCTCGAGAAGGACCCGCCACCCGGTAGACCGCCCAGCCGTGGGCGGGTCCAACAGGCGATGCCAGCTTCCGTCGTGGGGTTGGAACCGCTGCGACTGGACGAGCCGATGCGGCTGCGGCTACGGGCGGCCATCCACACCGCCCTTCGCTCGACTGCGGCGGCGCGTCTGGTCAGGGGCGTGATCCGATGCCGAGTGCGGGGGTGCTCGACAGCCAGAGCGTCAAGGGGACCGAGCGGGGCGGCCGGCACGGGTACGACGGCGGCAAGAAGGTGCACAGCGTCAAGCGGCATCTCCTGGTCGACACCTTTCCTTCGGGCTCGTGCGATGGCGGACTCCACCCGGCGGTACTCCAGGTTGCGAGCCCGGAGATTGCCTCGGTTGTATTCCGGCATGAGGACCTGCTCGACGAAGGCGTCCAACTTGTGCAGGTAGATGTTGGATAGGAGCGGGTGATTTTGTCGGGTCATATGAGGGTCTGGCCCAGGTTGTGGGCTCTGTCGCTGATTGAGGGGTTCGCGCTGGGCCACAGGTGGGCGGGCATCACTTGGGCGTGGCTGATGGGGTTCGGGTCGCTGACCTGCTCTT
>NZ_JBHYYB010000262.1:0-1101 GCF_042752535.1 Kitasatospora sp. NPDC059327
CCCGGTCGCGATCGAGACCTCCCGCGGCCTCCTGGTCGCCTGCCTGCACGCAACGGGCCGCCCCGTCTACGCGATCAACCCGATGGCGGCGGCCCGCTACCGCGAGCGCCACGCGGTCACCCGCAAGAAGTCCGACCACCTCGACGCGGCGGTCCTGGCGAACATCCTGCGGACCGACAGAGCGTCCTTCCGCACCATGCCGGCCGACAGCGAACTCGCCAAAGCCATAGCCGTCCTGGCACGTGCTCAGCAGGACGCCGTCTGGGACCGCACCCAGGCCGGCAACAAACTCCGCTCCCACCTGCGCGAGTACTTTCCCGGCTTCCTCGCGGCCTTCGCATCCACTCGCGAAGGACTCTGCCACCCGGTCGCCCGCGAGCTCCTCGCCGCGGCTCCCACCCCGGAACAGGCCGCACGGCTCACCCGCTCACAGCTGCGGGCAGCGGTCCGGCGAGCCGGACGCAAACGCGGCATCGAGGCAGAGGCCGACCGCCTGCGCGAGGTCCTACGCCGTCCGCAGATGAGGCAGCCTCCACTCGTCGAGCAAGCCATGGGGCGGCAGGCACTCGCGCTCCTGCGACAGCTCAACGCCACTTGCGCCAGCGCGGACGACCTCGCCAAAGCAGCGGTCGAAGCCTTCGAGGCGCACCCGGACGCCCCGATCATCACCAGCTTCCCAGGGCTCGGCTCTCTCTCCGCCGCTCGGGTCCTCGCCGAGATTGGCGACGACCGATCCCGCTTCGGTGATCCCAAAGGGCTCAAGGCCTTCGCAGGCGCGGCACCGATCACGCGCGCGTCAGGCAAGAGCCTCGCCGTGATGGCTCGCAAGGTCAAGAACCAGCGTCTGGCCGCAGTCGGCTACGTGTGGACCTTCTCGGCGATCACCGCCTCACCAGGCGCCCGCGCCCACTACGACCGGCGCCGGGACGCCGGCGATCGCCACTCCTCCGCACAGCGCAACCTCTACAACCGCCTGCTCGGATGCCTCCACTACTGCCTTACCAACCGCACCCCCTACAGCGAAGCCATGGCCTTCCCAACCAAGGCCATCGATTTGGAGGTGGCAGCTTGACGCCAAACCGCATCGGATGTCTGGTCGGC
>NZ_JBHYYB010000263.1:0-1054 GCF_042752535.1 Kitasatospora sp. NPDC059327
TCGCGGTCGGCGCCCTCGGGGAGGTACACGCTCGCGAAGGAGCCGAGCGCGCCGTGGTGCACCGTGTACGGGTCGGTGATGGGCAGGATGACCCGCAGGCCCTCGGCCTCGGTGTCCGCGGGGACCCCGAGGATGCGTCGGACCTCCTCCTCGACGAAGACGACCTGGGCGCGGCCCTGGGCGTCGGTCTTGGCGCTCATCCCGTGGTCGGCGGTGAGCACGACGGTCGCGCCGAGCTCCGCCAGTCGACCGGCGTAGTGGTCGATCTTCTCGTAGAGGTCGTTGGCGGCCTCCGTGCCCGGCGCGTTCTTGTGCTGGATGTAGTCCGTCAGGGACAGGTACATCAGATCGGCGCCGCGGGTTTCGAGAATTCGCACGCCGGCGGCGAGCGCGAATTCGCTGAGGTCGGCCGAGTATACGGTCGGCAGCGGCTTTCCGACCAGGGTGAGCACGTCGTCGATTCCGTTGTCCTCGACGGTGGCCTGGTCCGCCTTCTCCGCGGAGAAGCAGATGCCCCGGCGCGAGGGGGCGACGAACTCGCCGGACCCGTCGAGCGAGGGGCCCTCCTCGACGAGACCGGCGCCGAGCAGCCGGCGCAGCTTGTCCTTCGCGGTGACCACGACGACGTCCAGGCCGGCCTCGTTCGCGGCGGCCAGGATCGTGGGTGCGCGCAGGAACCGCTTGTCGTTCATCAGGACTTCTTCACCGAGGCCGGTGTCGAAGATGTAGTTGCCGCTGATGCCGTGCACGGCCGGCGGACGGCCGGTGGCGATGGACACGTTGTTGGGGTTGGTGAGGGCGGGCATCGCGCAGTGCGCCGGCCACGAGGTCCCCTCGTCTTCGAGGACCTTGCTCAGCCAGGGCATCCGACCGGCCGCCATCGCCTCGATGTGGTAGTCCGGCTCGCTGCCGTCGATGCAGATGACGACGACGGGATTCCCGGGCCTGGCGTACGTCCTGCCGTTGACGGTGAATTCCTCTGTGGTCACAAAGGCTCCTTAGCGCGTCTGTAACGTGGCTTGTATCTCTCTGAAAC
This sequence comes from Kitasatospora sp. NPDC059327, assembly GCF_042752535.1. NCBI lineage: Bacteria > Bacillati > Actinomycetota > Actinomycetes > Kitasatosporales > Streptomycetaceae > Kitasatospora > Kitasatospora sp. NPDC059327. The sequence continues at coordinate 1,037 of NZ_JBHYYB010000263.1, forward strand.
ACAAGGGTGGCGGCGGGC
>NZ_JBHYYB010000264.1:0-1004 GCF_042752535.1 Kitasatospora sp. NPDC059327
GCTAGATGATTGATGCGAAGGGTTAGTGGTCGTAGGCGGTCAGCGAGCGCATGACGGGTTGGCCGGTGTGGTCGTTGTGCCAGATCGCGCAGGTCAGCGCGAGGACGCGTTGCAGAACGCGGACCATGACACCGCCCTGGGTGCGGCCCTGGTGGCGTTCGAGGTCGAGCTGGGCCTTGAACGTCTGGTTGACGGACTCGATGATCTGCCGAAGCGGCTTGAACAGAGCTGATCCGGCCCGCGAGGGCTCGCCCTTGCGGGCCGGCCGCAGCAGCTTGACGCCCAGTTCCGCCAGCTCGTGTTCGAAGGCGCGGCCGTAGTACTGCCGGTCACTGATCAGGGTCTGCCCCGGGTGTGAGTCGGCGAGGTCGGGTTCGGCGTGGAGCATGCCGAGCAGGGTCTCGCGCTCGTCGGCCTTCGCGCCGGTCAGCGCGAAGGCCATGGGCAGGCCGTGCAGGGTGCACACCAGGTGCGGGCGCAGGCCCCAGAAGAACCGGGAGTGGCTGGCGCAGTAGCCGTACTGTGCCCATCCGGCCAGGTCGGAGCGCTTGGCCGTCTCGCGTGAGCGCCCGCACTCCACCGGCGTGGAGTCGACGACCCACACGGTGTCGGTCCACAGCGAGGTGTCGCGGGCCAGCAGCTGGTTGACCCGCGCGATCAGGTCCGCAGCCTTGCGCAGCCTCCTGTTGTAGCCCGACTGTCCGGGCAGGTACGGGAACAGATGCCGCAGGTGGGTGGTGGCGTGGCGGACCCACCGGCGTTCCGAGGTGAAGCCGAGCAGGGCCTGCATCACAGCCAGGGTGACCAGCTCGGCGTCGCTCAATCGGGGCTCGATGCCGATCTCAGGGCGCCACGGGGCCAGATGCGGCGATTCCTTCAACAGGTCGTCTGTCTTCACGTAGAGTGCGGTCGCGAGGGAGTCCAGATCAGGCGTCACAACCGATCTTTGGACTCCCTCGCTTCATGTCATGCGCGCCAGCGAGCCCTTGGCATCAATCATCTAG